>CAYRBQ010000021.1:0-18364 GCA_964422305.1 uncultured Reyranella sp.
AAGCCGCTGCCGCCCGGCCTGCCGACCGGCGGTGCGCTCGACATGCCTGGAGCCAACACCAGGATCAACACGGCCACGCCGCTCGGCGCCTCGCTCGGCCTCTCCTCCTACGGGGCGCCGCGTTCGGCGACCAATCCCGGCACACCTTATATCGTGACGGCCAAGCGGGGACTGTTCATGCACGAGGGCATCGACCTCGTGGCCCCGACCGGCACGCCGGTTGTCGCCGCGGCGGACGGCGTCGTCGTGGGCGCCGCGCCGAACGGCCGCTACGGCAACTGGATCCGCATCGACCATGCCGGCAGGCTGACGACGGTCTACGGCCATCTCTCCGGCTTCGCGCCGGGCATCGTCCCCGGCACGGTCGTCTCGCGGGGCGACGTGATCGGCTTCGTCGGCAACACCGGCCGCTCGACGGGCGCACATCTTCACTTCGAGCTGCTGAGCGACGGCAAGCCGGTCAATCCGATCAACCATCCCGAGACCAAGCGCACGCAGCTCCGCACGCTGGAGCTCGATCGCTTCCGCAAGCAGGTCGCCACGAGCCTCGCCGAGCGCGACCGCGAGGCCAAAGCGGTCGTCTCAGACGTCGACTGACCGTCCGGCCTTCATCGCGAAGGCCTCCTCCGGCGACAGCACGAGGCGGTTTCGCCCGACCAGCGCGAACCAGACGATGCCCAGCGCGAACCACGCGCCCACGCCCAGCACACCCGCGACGAACACCGGGTCGAGGAGCTGGTAGACCAGCGTGACGGCGACGATGACGAGGGTGACGACCGCGCCCGCGATGCCGAGCGGCGAGCGGTAGGGCCGCGGCAGGTCCCTCCAGCGCGCGCGCAGCACCAGGAAGCTCACGGCCTGCAGGAAATACGAGAGCATCGCGCCGGCGACGGCCATGTTGAGCAGCATGCCCTGGATCACTGCCGCGCCACGCTCGGCGCCCATGCCGAACCACAGGGCCAACATGATCGTGAGCGCGACCGCGGAGCCCGCGATCAGCGCGACGTGCGGCGTCTTGTGGCGCGGATGGGTGATCGAGAGGAAGCGCGGGAAGTAGCCGGCGCGCGACAGCGAATATATCTGCCGGCCCTTGGCGAACAGGATCGTGTGGAAGCTCGAGATCAGGCCGATGCAGGCGACCAGCGCCAAGAGCTTGGCGAAGCCGCCGCCGAAGGTCGCGCGAAAGCCGTCGAGCAGCGGCTCGCCGGAGGTCGCGAGCTGGAAGCTGCCGGGCGCGACCGACGAGTTCAGCCAGACCACGAGGGCGGCCGAGACGAACGAGGTCAGCAGGCCGGCCACGATGCCGCGCGGGATGTCGCGCGAGGGCTCCATCGACTCCTCGGCGGCGAGCGGGAGCTGTTCGATGGCGAGGAACAGCCAGACCGCGAAGGGCAGCGCGGCCAGCGCGCCGTGCAGGCCGAAGGGCAGGAGAGGGCCGTTGCCCTGCGGCAGCTCGACGGGCTTGCCGTCGGGACCGGCGCCGATGTTGAGCGCATAGCGGCCGAACTCGGCGACCGGCAGCGCCGAGATCCAGAACACCGCGAGGCAGGCGAGCGAGCCCAGGGTGACGATGACGGTGACCTTGAACGAGAGCTCGACGCCCCGGACGTTCAGCGCCACGAAGACCGCATAGCCCGCGATCCAGTAGGCCGGCAGCCAGGCGGGCGGCGTCTCGAACACGGCCGCGAGATAGGTGGCGAGGAAGGAGACGACGACGGCCGGCGTCAGCACATACTCGACGTTCTCGCAGAGGCCGGTGATGAAGCCGCCCCATGGCCCCATCGAGGCGCGGGCGAAGGAGTAGGCGCCGCCGGTGTGCGGCAGGGCGGCGGCCATCTCGGCGATGCAGAAGACCAGGCCGAGATACATGATCGCGATGACGACGGCCGCCAGGGCGTAGCCGCCCCAGCCGCCCGCCAGCAGGCCGAGGTTCCATCCCGAATAGTGGCCGGAGATGACGGCCCCGACGGCCAGCGCCCAGAGCGAGAAGACGCCGGCGTAGCGCCGCAGACCGCGTCTGGCGAAGTAGTCGGCCGAAACGGTTTGGTAAGGTGGGCGCGGCGTGATCATGTCCGGCCATACTAGCCACTTGAAGAGCCGTCGGGGCGTCCCCATATGGGAATTGTGTTAGCGGTCGATCGATCGCGAAGCGCCTGCCAAGGTGAGCCACGGATGTAATGGTCACCGAAGCGTGGCCCCACGCTGGAAGCGGCGCGGGGCTTTTATTTTGCGCAACGGTCGGCGTTCGCTTCCGTTCAGGGGCGACATGGCCACGCAAGCCCGTTCCTTCGACCTCGGCCGCTCGGCGGTCCATCTCTGCATCGACATGCAATGCCTGTTCGCGGAGGCGACGGCCTGGCAGGTGCCGTGGTTGCCGCGCGTGCTGCCGTGCGTGCTCGAGATCGCGCGTCGCCATGCCGAGCGCACGATCTTCACGCGCTTCGTTCCTCCCGAGCATCCGCAGCAGGCCGGGGGCGGGTGGCGCGACTACTGGGAGCGCTGGAAGGAGATGACGCGCGGCGAGATCGATCCCCGCCTGCTCGAGCTGGTCCCGCCGCTTGCGGCCCTGACGCCGCCGGCGAAGGTGGTCGACAAATCCGTGAACTCGGTGTTCGGCCGGCCGGGATTTGCCCGGGCACTCAGGACGCGGGGCATCGCCACCCTCGTGGTGACGGGCGGCGAGACCGATGTGTGCGTGCTGGCGACGGTGATGGCCGCCATCGATCACGGCTTCCGTGTCGTCCTGC
The DNA here is from genome assembly GCA_964422305.1 of uncultured Reyranella sp. GTDB lineage: Bacteria > Pseudomonadota > Alphaproteobacteria > Reyranellales > Reyranellaceae > Reyranella. The sequence goes on from CAYRBQ010000021.1 coordinate 2,748, forward strand.
CGGTGGATGCGCTGTGCAGCACCCGCGACGACACCCATGATGCGCTGATCACGCTCTATCGGGAGCGCTTCTCCCAGCAGGTCGAGGCGACCGACACCGCGGACGTGCTGCGCCGCTGGAGCTGATCGCGCCGGCGCGGTATGCAATCGCTTGCGATGACGGTGCTCGAACCCCAGGCCTTCCGCTTCGCCGGCGACGGCGAGACGCCGAACAATCCGCGGCTGCCGCTACTGGTCTATCGCGCGGTCGTGCCGGCGGCCGGTGCCATCGATCCGGCGACATGGTTCGAGCGGACCTTCGCGGCCCACGGCTGGGCCGACGGATGGCGCAACGGCATCTACCCGTTCCTGCACTTCCATACGGGCACGCACGAAGTGCTCGGCATCGCCGCCGGCCGCGCCAGGGTCGAGTTCGGCGGCGCGGCGGGCCGGGCGCTCGAGGTGACCGCGGGCGATGTCGTCGTGCTGCCGGCCGGTGTCGGCCACAAGCGGCTCGAGGCCAGCCCCGACCTGCTCGTGATCGGCGCCTACCCGCGCAACGGTCGCTTCGACCAGAAGCGCCCGGGCCAGCTCGACTTCGCGGTCGCGGAGCGCAACGTCGCTTCGGTGCCGCTGCCGGAGATGGACCCCGTCGCCGGCCGGGACGGTCCACTCATGAGCCTGTGGGGGCGGGCGTGACGCGCGTCTGGTACCAGAGCTTCGTCCATCCGGTGGAGCAGGCGGCCTACATGGACCGTCTCCGGGCCGAGCTCGACCGCGTGGCGCGGCCGAGACTGCGTTTCGAGGTCCACGGGCTCGATCCGCCCGATCGCCATTTCCATCCGTTGACCGAGCTGCGCTGCGCGGTCCAGACGATCCGCCATGCCGTCGAGGCCGAGCACGCCGGCTACGACGCCTTCGTGATCGGCCACTTCCAGGAGCCCGGCCTGCTGGAGATCCGCGGCGCAGTCGACATCCCGGTGATCGGCCTCGGCGAGGCGGCGATGCTGCACGCCCTCTCGATGGGGCGGAAGTTCGGCCTGGTGACGATCGATCCCCTGTTCATCGACTGGCACGAGCGCCAGGTGCGCGCCCACGGATTCGACCAGCGCTTCGCGGGCGTGCGCGCCCTGCACATGGACCTGCCGCGTTTCATGAAGGCCTTCACGGAGGAGGCGACCTACGCCGAGGTGCGCCGAGAATTCGTCGACCAGGTCCGGCCGCTGGTCGCCGCGGGCGCCGAGGTCGTGATCCCGGCCGGCGGGCTGCCGATGCTGTTGTTCTCGCGGGAAAGCGGCTTCGAGATCGATGGCGCGCCGGTGCTGAACGGCATCGCGGTCGCGGCCAAGGCGGCCGAGATGGCGCTGGAGCTGCGCCGCCACGGCACGAGCGTCATCAGCCGCCGCGGCACCTACGCCAAGGCCTCGCCCGACGCCGTGCAGGAGTTCATGGGCTCGCGCTGGTAAAGGTCAGGTGAAGCCGCGATAGACCACGGTCGTGAACATGCCCGCGGCCATGTGGAAGAGGTTGTGGCAGTGGTAGGGCCACAGGCCCGGATTGTCGGCGTCGAACACCACCTTCACCGTCATCATCGGCGGCACCAGCACAGTGTCGCGCACCGCGCCGGCGAGCTTCTCGCCGTCGATCTCCGTCACCTGGAAATTGTGGCCGTGCAGGTGCATCGGATGGGCCATCATGGTGGTGTTGCGCATCACGAGCTCGACCCTCTCGCCGCGGTCCACGGTCACCGGCACGCCCGCCATGCCGTGGACCTGCATGCCCCAGGTGTAGCCCGTCATGTTGCCGACGAGGTCGACCGGCACCGAGCGGTCGACTTTCCGTGCGGGCAGGGGCGAGGTCGCACGCAGGGTCTTCTCGACGGCGAGAGACAGCGCGGCGGTCGCCATGTCGGCGCGATCGGGGATCCGGGTGACGGTGGCGCCGGGCGGGCGCAGCACGAAGCCCGCGCGCAGGACGCGGCCTTCGGCCAGAGCCAGGATCGGCAGGGCGCTGCCGTCGGACGGCAGGCGCACGACGAAATCGGCGCGTTGCGCCGTGGCGAGCGGAAACTGGCGCATCTTCTGCGGCTGCACCGGGTTGCCGTCGACGGTCAGCAGCGTGCCCTCGGTGCCGCCGAGATAGATCACGAAGTTCGACGAGGCCGAGCCGTTGATCAGCCGCAGTCTCACCTCGGCACCACGGCCGACGTCGAAGACCGGGGGATCGGCCACCGTGCGGTCGTTGGCCAGGAAGGCGTCGTACTCGACGTCGTTCAAATCGGGGCCGGCCATCCGCATGCCGCCGCCCGGCGTCCGCGCCATGTTCATGACCATGGGCTTGGGCTTGCGCAGATCGGCGAGGATCGTGGCCGGATCTGTCCAGGAGAAGTCCTCGAACAGCACCACCACTTCCTGCAGGCCGCTCTGGATCGCCGCGGTCTCGCGCACAATCAGCGGTGCGGCCAGGAGGTCCTGCTCCTGCAGGCCGAAGTGCGAGTGCATCCAGCGCGTGCCTGCCGGCCGCGCCGGGAAACTGTAGTCGGCGGTTCCCCCGGCCGCGATGGGCGGCGCGGAGATGTAGGGCACGCCGTCCTGTCGCCACGGAGGCGTGAGACCGTGCCAGTGCATTCCGGAGGGCACGCGCAGCCGGTTCTCGACGCGGACGTCGAACGTGTCGCCTTCGTCCAGGGTGAGGCCGTAGGCGCCGGAGGCCTGTGTCACGCCGTAGCGCGTCGCGGTCTTGCCGGCGACCTCGATCTGCCGTGTCTGCAGGCGGAGCACCTTGCGCCCCTCGGGCGGCCTTTGCGTCTGCGCTTGGAACGGCGTCGAGGCGACGAGCGCTGCGGCGCCCGCCAGCACCGACCGGCGATCGACGGCCATGGCTAGCCCCTTCGTGTCAGGACGGCCCGGATCATGCGTGCAAGGTCGCGCTTGCGGAACGGCTTGGCAAGCAGGTGGACGCCGGGATCGAGCCGGCCATGGTGGGTGATCGCTTCCTCGTTGTAGCCCGACATGAAGACGACCGGCGTGCCCGGCCAGCGGCGCTCGACCTCGTCGGCCAGTGACTTGCCGCCAAGGGCGCCGGGCATGACCAAGTCCGTGAGCAGCAGGTCATAGGGCGGGGTGGCGGCCGCGAAGGCGGCCAGGCCGGCGGCGCCGTCGGACGCTTCATCGACGGTGTAGCCCAGGCTCCTGAGCTGGCGGACGACGCCGTTGCGCACCTGCGCGTCGTCCTCGACGACAAGGATCCTTTCGCTGCCGCCCGCCAATGCCGTGTCCTTTGTCGGAGGTGGCGCATCGCCCGGCTGGCCTTCGAGGCGCGGCAGGTAGAGCCTGATCGTGGTTCCGCGACCCAGCGCGCTATCGATCCGGATATGTCCCTGGGACTGCTTGATGAAGCCGTAGACCATGGAGAGGCCGAGGCCGGTGCCGCGACCGACCTCCTTTGTCGTGAAGAACGGCTCGAACACCTTGTCCATATTCTCCGGCGCGATGCCCGTACCGGTGTCGGTGATGGCGACCAGGACATATGAACCCGGCGCGGCATCGGGGTTGGCGGCAACGTAGCTCTCGTCGAGCGTCGCGTTGGCGGTCTGCAACGTCAGTCTGCCGCCGCCCGGCATCGCGTCGCGGGCGTTGATGCAGAGATTGACGAGGGCGGATTCGAGCTGGGTCGGATCGACGCTGGCCGTCCACAGCTCCGGAGCGAGCTCGGTCTCGACCGCGATGGCTTCGCTCAGCGTCCGACGGATCAGGCGGACCGTGGCGGCAACGATGTCGTTGAGGTTGGTCGGCCGAGGCTGCAGGGGTTGCTTGCGCGAGAAGGCGAGGAGCTGACGCGTGAGCTCGGCGGCGCGCTGTGCCGCGCGGTCGATCTGCCCCGTTCGCTCCCGGATCGCCGGCCCCGCGTTCTCGTCTTCCAGGATCGTGTCGACGTTGGCCAGGATCACCATCAGGATGTTGTTGAAGTCGTGCGCGATGCCGCCGGTGAGCTGGCCCAGCGCTTCCATCTTCTGGGCCTGCCGCAGCTCGCTTTCCGTGCGATTGCGTTCGGTGAGGTCGTGAATGACGCCGACATATATCGGCTCGCCGCCGCTGACGGTTTCGCCGACGGCGATGTGCATCGGGAAGGTCGAGCCGTCCTTGCGGCACCCCGGCACTTCCCGCGGCTGGCCGATGATCCTCCGAATGCCGGTATCGAGATAGTTCCTCAGGTGGCGGTCGTGTTCGCGCCGGAACGCGGACGGCATCAGCATCCTGACATTCTGCCCGACCACCTCGGCCGCCGTGTAGCCGAACAGCTTCTCGCAGGCACGGTTGAAGACCTGGATCGTGCCGGCACGATCGATGATGACGAGGCCGTCCACGAGCGTGTCGAGCACGGTGTCGACGAGCGAGCGCAATCGCTGTTCGCTGGCGCTCAGCCGCTCGTGCAGCGCGGTGTGCTCGCTGACGTCGCGTGTGATGGCGCCATAGCCAAGAAGGGTGCCGCTGTCGTCGCGAACCGCCGTCAGGGTCGTCTCGGCGACGAAGGGACTGCCGTCGCGGCGCAGGCGCAGCCCGCGCGTCTCGAAGCGGCCGTTTTCCCGGGCACGCCTCAACCCCTCGGCGGGCACGCCCGCCTCGACGTCCTGCGGGGTGTAGAAGACCGAGCAGGGCCGGCCGGTGATCTCGACCGCCGCGTAGCCCGTCATGGCACGCGCCCCTTCGTTCCAGTCAGCCACCCGCCCCTCGACATCGAGCGTGAATATCGCGTAGTCGGGCACGCCGGTTATGAAATGCCGAAGCACCTTGTCGGTGGCGGCAGGGCGATCGATCTCTTCCCTCTTCCGGCCATCTCTAGCCGAGCGCGGCATGCAGCACCCTGAGAGACACCGGCTTCTCGATGATGATGCATTGCGGGCGTCCGGCGGCCGCGCGGCTCAGCGCGCTCGTCCGCTCATGGTCGTGTGCGCCGGACATCAGGATCCATCGGCTGGCAGGCAATTGCGCGGCGGTGCTCATGTAGAAATCAACGCCGTTTCCGTCGGGAAGATTGACATCGCACACGGCGACTTCAGGCGCCGTCGCTGCGGCGATCATCCGCGACACAGCCGTCCGCGCATCGCCGAGAGATCCGCACCCCGTTACCTCATGGCCCCGGCGTTGCAGATACTCGCCAATTTCAGCCCGCAGGTCGTCGTCGTCCTCGACCAGAAGGATGCGCACGTGAACACCCCGCGTTTGGCTCGCTACGAACGCTCGCCACCCTGTCAACGCGTGTCTTATTGGAGCGCTTCAGTCGCAATGAAGTCAAGCGACACGCCTGTTCGTGCGCGAATACCTAGATGCCGCTGCGGGTAAGGCCGAAGCCTCCGAACGGCAGGGCGAAGAGCTTCTTCTTCGGCACGACCGGCGGAAGGCCGGTCCGCGCCGTTGTCCGGATGACCTTCAGGACCGACTGTCGGACCGCACCCAGCGACAAGGGCTTGTTCATGAAGGCGAAGATTCCAGTGCTGGCGAGGGTGAGGTCCGACAGCCCGTCGATACGACCCGACATCACGATCATCGCGGTCCCGGGGCTGAGGCGGCGGACCCTTTCGGCCACCGTCACGCCGTCGAGATCGGGAAGATTGTAGTCGATGAGCGCCACCTTCGGGCGGAGTTCGCCAATCGTATGGATGGCAAGCGACGCGCTCGTCGTCGCTTCGACCTTCAGCCCGGCGCGCCGTAGGTAGTTGGCGAGTTCCTCACCTTGGGTCGGATCGTCCTCGATGATCAGGACGTCGCAGACGGAAGTCGTGGCGTCGGTGTCGTCGGACATGGCGCGAATATGGCGCGGCCACCGCTTTCGTCACGTCGGATCGCCTCCGGAACGGAGCCATCCGCCCGGCATCTAGCTGCTGCGGCGCTGCAGGTATGTCTCGAAGAAGCCTTCGACCGCGGTCAATCCGACGTCGGTGAGCCGGACGATGGTGCGGCGTTTGTCGTCCGCATCGCCCACGCGCTCGATCAGGCCGTGTGCGAGAAGCTGCTCCATGCGACGAAGGGCTGTCGTCAAAGGCACTCCGGACGCGGCGCCGAGGCTCGTGACGGTGACTTCGGCCGTGCCGAGCTGGGCATCGTAGAGGTCGAGCAGCATCTCCCAGCAGGGATCCGAAAAGAGCTCGGTCGGGAAGTACTGGCTGCGCATCTTCCGCATCGAGCGCATGTCCTTGAGGGCCGCCCGCTTGCGGTCGACGGTACCGGTTGTCGCGCTCGGCCCGGCGGATGGCGCCTGATCGCGCATCTGTCGCATCAGGAGCGCCGACTTCACCGCGCGGACCAGCCTCGGCCCATCGATCGGCTTGGTGAGCAGATCCCGGGCGCCGAGGCGGATCGCCTCGACGGCGTCGTCGAAGCCGGCATGCCCGCTCACGAAGATCACCTCGGGCCTGTCGCCCTCGCTGATGCGACCGAGGCGCTCGGCGAACTCCAGCCCATTCAACTCGGGCATGCGCAGATCGGAGACGACGACCCGTGCACGATGTCCCTCCGTCAGGAGCTGCAGGGCCTGCCAGCCGTCGCCGGCCGACAGGCACGACAGTCCGGCCTTGCCGAGGCATTCGACGAGCTCCTCGACCGCCGCGGAGTCGTCGTCGACGACCATGGCGTCGACGATCTTGCCGGGTTGGGCGGGACCGCTAGGCGTGGTGGTCATCGGCAATGAAACCTCTGGTTGGATGGTTCATATCCAAACTGGAGACAATCTTGGGCGCGATCGACGTCGCAAAATGCCCGGTCTGAAGTACATTCCGCAAGGGACGTGCGGTTGGTTGTGCGGGTTTTTTTGAATGCCGGCCCAGGATGTAATCAGGAATGACTGTCGCCATGGAACAGAGGGCACAGGCTGCGACGCGTCCGGCGCTCGGACGCCTGTCCGGGCTGCTGGCCGGCGAGCCTGGAGTCCGCCGGACCGTGGCTCTCTGCCTGCTGCACATCGCCCTGGTGTGGGCAATGGCGATCCTCGTCATGCAGCAAAACCGGGAGCGGTCGGTGGAGAGCTGGAAGAGCTCGGCGCAGAACCTCGCCCTGACCGTCGCCGCTCACGCCGCTCAGACGCAGGGTGCGGCCGACCTCGTCGTCAAGAGCATGGTCGACTGGATCGCCGATGAGCGTATCGAAACCGAGGAGCAGTTCCGGGCGGTCATGGGCCAGCGCCGCTTCTTCGACGCGATGCGCGATCGCATCGTGGGCCAGCCGCAGATCGGCGTGGCGCTGATCATCGCCGCCAACGGTGACGTCATCAACTCGACATTCGGATGGCCGCCGAGAGGACTGAACGTCGCCGACCGGGAGGCCTTCAGGGTGGCGTTCGAGCCCGATGCGCTGTCTCTCAGTGCGACGTCCGTTGGTCAGCTCAGTGGAAAGGCGCGCTTCTACATGGCGCGCAAGATCGTCTCGCCGAGCGGCGTGCTGCTGGGCGTCATCGCCGTCGGCCTGGAGGCCGATTTCTTCGCCGATTTCTACAGGCGCATCTCGCTGGGGCCCGATAGCTGGTTGGCGCTGTTCCGCAGCGACGGCACCCTCCTGGCGACCAGCCTGCCGGGGCAGGATCTCGGGCGGCGTTTCGAGAAGACGCTGCCCTACCGGATGATCGCAGCCGGCGACTCAGGCAAGGCAGTGCTGACATCGGGACCGTTTCCCTACTACGCGGGCGCCAGCGCGACGCGGATCGTGGTCGCCAGCCAGGTCGAAGGGCTCCCGGCCTATGTCACGGTCGTCGTCGGGGAGAGCGCATTCCTGGCGCCGTGGCGCGACCGCAACCTGCTGATCGTGGTCATCGCCAGCGGGCTTACCGTGCTGACCGTGGTGGTGGGCTTGCAAATCCTCCGCATGATCGAGCGGACCGACGCGGCGGCGCGGATAAGTTCCGAACGCCAGGTACTGGCGGCGATCGTCGACACGCCGGCCGCGCTGACCGCCGTCGTGGACTCCGCCGGCAAGGTGGTTCATGCGAACACGCAGTTCCAGAAGGTGCTCGGCTTCGGACCAGGTGATTCGGTCGAGGCTGTGCTGTCCGGCGATTCGGTCAAGGGTAAGGGCGCCCTGATGGCCTTCATGCGGGGCGATTCACCGGCCGGCGAAGTGACGTTGGAACTGATTCGGCCCTCGGAGCAGACCAGGCACCTGAGGTTCTCGCTGTCGCGCCAGTCGCTGCCCGGTACCGGCCCGTGCGTGATCATGGTCGGACAGGACGATACCGTTCGCCGCCAGGCCGAACGTGCGATCGCGCTGTCGGGCAAGCTCGTGACTCTCGGCGAGATAACGACCGGCATCGCACACGAGCTCAGCCAGCCGTTGAACGTCATCCGGATGGCCGCGCAGAACGCCCTCGCCGAGGGCGTTCCGGAACAGGTCGAGGGAGTAGGCGACGACGAGCCGATGCCGGCGATGTCCGACCGCGACTTTCGCGACTTCGCGGTCACCAAGCTGTCGCGGGTCGTGGCCCAGGTCGATCGCGCTGCCGCCATCATCTCCCGCATGCGCATCTTCAGCCGTTCGACGCGTGACGGTCCGCAGCGATACGATCTCCGCGACGCCTGCCGCGGCGCCATGATCCTGGCCGCCCAGCCCTTCCGCGTCGCCGGCATCGCCATGAACGAGGACCTCGGCGACGAGCCGCTCATGACGACGGGACATCAGTCCCTGATCGAGCAGGTGCTCGTCAACCTGCTCAGCAATGCCCGGGACGCGCTGTCCGATGCGTTGCGGAGAGACCGCAAGGTCGAGGTTTCCGCAAGACGCGGCAAGCCCGGCCGCCTCGTGATCCGCGTGGCCGACAACGGCCCCGGCGTGCCGGACGCCAATCGCGATCGCATCTTCGAGCCCTTCTACACCACGAAGCCGGAAGGGCAGGGCATGGGGCTGGGCCTCGCCGTTGCGTACGGAATCGTACGCGACGCCGGCGGCAGCCTGACCTTGCGGCCGGAAGGGCCGGGCGCCACTTTCGAGGTCGATCTGCCGGAGAGCCCGAGGGCATGACGATCGGCGTCCTGTTCGTGTCGATGGGCGGCATCTGCCGCGCGCCCATGGCTGCCGGGGTGTTTCGTGCCTTCGCGCAGCGCGGGCGCGTCGAGCACCTGTTCGACATCGCGGGCGCGGGGACCTTCGAGGGGCACGCCGGGCAGCCGCCCTCCCTGCTTGCGTGCGAGGTCGCCCGCGGACGCGGTTACGATATCGGCCAGGAACGTGTCCGCGTGCTGCGCGGCGAGGATCTCGCTCGTTGCGATCATGGCGTGGCAATGGATCGCTCGACGCTCGCCGCGATGCGTTGGTTGGCACCCGCGGGCTGCACCGATCGGCCGCAGCTCCTGCTGCGCCATGCGCCGCAGGCCGGCGCGACCGACATCGCGGATCCCTATGGCGGTACCGCCGCCGACTACGAGCGTGCCCTCGATCTCATCGAGAAGGGCTGTGCCGGCCTGATGATGACCATCGTGCGCGCGCTCCAGGCACCGGGCAATCCTTCGCCGAGCCACGGCTGACATTCCTGCCGGTCCGCGTCCTGTGGTAGAAAGAGTCGCATGGGGTTCAGTCTGCTCTACGATCACGGCAAGGGCGTCCTTCTCGTGAGGTTCGGGCGCGTGCTGACTCGCGCCGTCCACGAGGCCCTGTTCGAGGCGGCACAGCGCTTCGTCGCGAAGTTCGGCGACCGCCCGGCGATCGCCGACTTCAGCGCGGTCGAGGATGTAGACGTCGACATGCCGTTCTGGCGCGAGCTGGCGCGCAGGCCCCGCGTCATCCAGGGCGCCGAGCGGGTGCTCGTCGCGCCCCAGGATCAGGTGTTCGGCCTGATCCGCATGTACGGGACCCTGCAGGCCGACGGCGGCGACGAACCGATGGTCGTGCGCACCCTGCCGGAAGCCTATGCGCGTCTCGGCATCGACCGCCCGGACTTCCAGCCGATCGACCTCTAGCGGCGGGTGAACAGCAGATCCTGCTGGCGTTCGGGCAGGGCATCGACGCGCTGCAGCGCCGCGGGCCGGCGCCAGCGCAGGTACCATTCCAGCTCGTAATCGTTTTCGATCGCCCAGGCCGAGAAGCCGGCAGCGCGCAGGCGCTCGAAGACGTCGCGCCAGGCCGCCGGATCGTCCTCGGGGCTCGCCTCGACGACGATGTCCATGGTCGGCGGATAGCTCGCGAGCCTGTCGAGGAGATGGCGCAGGATCGGCGGCTCGGCGCCTTCGACATCCATCTTGACGAGCCGGAGCTTCTGGACCTCCTCGGCCGTGAGGATCTCGTCGAGAGGCAGGGCGTCGACCGATGCCATCAGCGAACCGCCGCGCGAGGCGAGCGTCGTGGCAGCCCCGATATTGCCCTCGTCCTGTTCGTAGAGGTCAAGCCGGCCCGGCCGGTCGGAGACCGCGACGTTGACGGCGCGCACGTTCGTCGCGGCCGGATTGAGCGCGAGGTTGCGTTGAAGCAGCGCGAAGGTCCGCGGCGAGGCTTCGATCGCGACGACGCGGCCGGCCGTGCCGACGCGCGTCGATGCGAGGAGCGTGTCGTAGCCGATGTTGGCGCCGATATCGACGAACACGTCGCCACCCTGCAGGTTCTGCTGGATGACGCGCGACACGTCGGGTTCCCAGACACCGAAGTAGAGGACCATGCGCTGGATCAGGTCGCTCGGATTGCAGTGTATGCGCGCGCCGAAATAGGTCGCCGCCACGTGCTCAGGCCCGAGCGTGCGCATGAATTTGTTGTAGGCGCGGAACGCGAGGCGCGCCGCGGGCAGCGGCAGGCGACGGATCAGTGCCATGACGGGCACGTTCAGGACGCGGATCATCCGCGCCTGTATACCCGAAATCCATGCCCCGAGATCAGCGCGTGCTGGGCGGCGTCGCCTTCCGGTCGGTGTCGAGTCCGACGCCGGGCTGGCTCGCGGTGGGCGCACCGGGGGCCGTCGAGCCGGTGTCCGTGCCGGCGCCGGGAGCGGGGTTGGCCGGCACGGTCGGTGAGGTGCCGCCGGGCGCCGGAGAGGCGGGTCCGCTCGGGCCGACACCGCTACCGCTGCTGCTGCCGGACGTCCCTCCCGACGAGGATCCGCCGGAGGTTTGCGCTCCGGCCGGGCCGGCGGCCATGGCGCCGAGCAGGCAGAGGGCGGTCAGGATCCTGAGTGTCATCTGCTCCTCCTGAAGTGTTTGAAACTCAACACCCAGGTATGCATGGCGTTGCCTCATGAACGACGTCTTCGGTCGTGCTATGACGCCTGCAGCAAAGGGAGTGAGTTCATGTTCAGGACGATGATCGCAACGGCTGCAGCGCTCGTGCTTCTGCCGATGACGGCGTGGGCGGATGCCGCGGCCGGCAACGCCTGCGCCGGGAACCTCACGCCCGACGGCAAGCAGATCTACACGGCCTCGATCGCCGCCAAGCCGACCGCCGAGACCATGAAGGAGGTCGTCGAGAAGGAGACGCGCGGCCTCGCGATGGGCGGCAAGATCGCCCGCGGCCAGGCCCGCGAGAATGCGGTGGCCGCAGGCGAATGCATTCGGGTGGCGTTGCAGTAAGTAGCTAGATCTTCGCCACCAGCGCGGTGAGCTGGTCGGCGCAGATGCCCCAGCCTTCGTGGAAGCCCATCTTCTCGTGGGCTTCCTTGTCCTCGACGCTCCAGTGGCGCACGCGCGCCGTGTAGCGCGTCTTGCGGCCCCCGTCTTCGCCCGCCACGTCCTCGAAGGTGACGATCAGCAGCATGAACGGCTTGGTCGACGGCTCCCACGCCCGGGTGAAGGCGTCGGTCGAGACCAGCCGCTCGTTCGGCACGACCTCGAGGTAGGTGCCATGGTTGGGCATGTCCTGCCCTTCGGGGCTGCGCATCACGAACAGGCCGGCACCGCCCGGGCGTACGTCGAGCTCGACCACCGGCGTGGTCCAGGGCTTGGGCGCGAACCACTGCTTCAGCAGCTCCGGCTCGGTCCAGCAGCGGTAAAGCTTCTCGCGGGGCGCGTCGATCAGGCGGGTCAGCACCAGCTCGCGGTCGGCGGGGAAAGAGGCGGTCATTGCTAGGCTCCTGTGAGGTCGTTCTGTCCCAAGGACGAACGGACCGGCCGCCAGCCGACACCTCATGGGGATTTTTTAGCGGGCGCCCGGAGTGACGCCGCCATATTCGTGGCTCGCGCGGCCGTTCCAGCCGTAGCCGACATAGCCGCCGGCGGCGTCGTAGAGATAGTCGAAGCCTTGCAGGAACTGGCGGCCGGTGTTCACGAACACGGTCGCGTCATGCACCACCTCGACCTTGTCGGGATGCAGCGGGTTGCCCCGGCTGCCCACGCGCAGCGCGTACCAGGCGGGCTGCGGCCGCTGGCGGTCGGGCAGGAAGATCTCGATGCGCGTGCCGTCGGGCGCGGGTGCGCCGCGCCGCAGCCGCGTGCCGGCGGGTGGCGACAGGAACATGTAGTTGATGCCGGTATCCATCAGCATCGTGCCGCGGCCCGACACGCCATCGACCGACAGGGTCATCGGTGCGCCGTTCCAGTCGGGCACGCCGGGCGGATGGGCCTTGGGCGCGAGCTTCACGAAGGCCATGTGACGCGTGAGCTCGGGCGTCATGCCGAGATGCACGCCGGTGCGCGTGATCACGTAGCCCGGCCGCACGGACCCGGCCGGCCGTCCCGAGGCGAGCGAGACGAGCGAGACGAACGGGTTCTTCGGCGCCGAGCTCACCGTGCCCTGCGCGGAGTCGCGGTCGAAGCCCACGCCCATGAAGCCGACGTTGGGCGGGTTCGTTTCCGGCCGGCAGTCGCGGGCGTGTTCCATGCAGGTGATGTGGCTGACGCGCAGGACCTGAACGCGCGCCGTGGCGACAGGCGTGTGCTCGTTGCGATGGATGACCACGTCGGTCAGCCAGTGCTCGCCGTTCAGGATGCGGCCGCTGCTGTTGTAGACGATGCGCCCCGGCCCCTGCGCGACGTCGCCGGGCCCTGGCGTGAAGTGCGCCGCCGAGGTGACGATGCCCGTGGAGCCGGTGTCCATGCCGAACCAGCGCGGCCGCGCACCGCGCAGGCCGATCCACACCTGCGGCACATGCTCCATGGCGACCGGGCCGTTGGCGAACGGGAGCTCGATGGCCTCGAGTCCCGCATAGGCGCGCCATGGTCCTTCGGCGCGCGCGGGCGGCGTGGCGATGGCCAGAACGAGGGCGGCGGCGAAAATGTGGCGGAACGTCATCGTGGCAAAACCTTGGCGAAGCCCGCCACCGTCTGCAACACAATCAGGGCCCACCTTCGTCATGAGGCGAACCCCCTTGATGGTCGGTCGCCAGGAAGGATGGTTTGTCATGACCCGCATCAGCCCCGCTCTTTCGCTCTCTCTCCTGATTCTCGGTCTCGGCGCCGCGGGCGTATCGGCCCAGGCCGCCGACAATGGCTTCCGTGACCCCCAGAGCGGCAAGGTGTGGACGCCGGACAATGTCGGCCAGGACGGCAAGCCCGTCGCGCCGGCCGACCGCGTGTTCGATCCGAGCGGTCAGGTCGTGAGCCCACGTGGCGTGATCGAGCAGCATGTCCCGGTGACGTTCTTGGCGAGCGTGCCGATCACGGCCGGCCCCTCGACACCGCTGGTCGAGATCGGGGAAGCCGCCTTGCGCGTGATCCCGGGCGATCGCTGGGAGGTGAGCCTGCAGCTCACCAACAACAGCGCCGAGATCCGCCGGCCGGTGCTCGCGTGCCGCTTCATGAACCATGACAAGGTCGTGGAAGAGCTGCGCGTCGTGCTGCCGGACGTGCAGGGCGGTACCCGCGTCGGCCTCTCGGCCGGGGGACCGCGGGGCGAGATCTATGTCGACCGGGTGAGCTGCGCGATCGCCTCGTCCTGAGGGACCACGCAGGAAACCCGCGCCGGCATTGCCGGGCGGGCCCTGCGCGAGGATCGCCGGTACATCCGCGGACGGAACCTCGTCGGCCCATCAACGCCACAGGCGCCGTGGTGGTTGCGACAGAACGCGCCGGGAACTCGCCTGCCCGCGCGGTCGTTGGTCCGCCATGAGGGACAGCGGCACAGTCGAAGGGGCGAGCCCCCATCTGGTCCTGGGGCAGGCCGACGACGGCGGACGTCCGATCGTCGAGACCGCGCGCGTGCTGCACGACCTCATCGTCACCTTTCCGCCGCAGGGTCACTATTCGGTGCGTACGGTGGAGGACGAATGCGGCCCGGCGGTCCATTGCGCCTTCGAGCGCAAGTTCGATGCCGATCAGCTCGCGCGGGTGGTCGGGGCCATCGAGATCGCCCGCTACTCAGGCTTTCGCAGCGAGCGTGCCTTCCTGGTCGACGATCGCCTGACGAAGAGCATTCGCCGCACGCTGCAGCGCCGCCGTGCCAATTCGGGCGGTGCGCTATCTCTCCGCCAGCGCGAGCTTGGCGCCTAGCGCCACGAAGGCGGCGGCGAAGGTGCGCCGCAGCCACAGCACGATCACGGGGCGCGAGACCACCTGCCGGCGCACCGAGGCCGCGAACAGGCCGTAGATCGCGAACACCACGAAGGTCATCAGCATGAAGACCCCGCTCAGCACCAGCATGTGAGCGAGCGCCTGCGGATCGTCGGCCTGCACGAACTGCGGCAGGAAGGCGAAGAAGAAGATCGAGAGCTTGGGGTTCAGCAGGTTGATCAGGACCGCATGGACGGTAACCTGAAGCGCCGATCGAGGGCCTCCCTCCGTCTCGGACGCGATCGACAGCGGCCCGCGCTCGCGCCACGCGCTCCACGCCATCCACAGCAGGTAGGCGACACCGGCATACTTGAAGAGATCGAAGGCCAGAGCGCTCGCGTGCAGTAGGGCGGCGAGGCCCAGCATCGCCGCCGCGAGATGCGGGACGATGCCCAGGGTGCAGCCGAACGCTGCCACGACGCTCGCCTTCGGCCCGCGCGAAAGGCCGGCCGCCAGCGTGTAGAGCACGCCGGTGCCCGGCGAGGCGACGATGATCAGGGTGGTGAGCAGGAACTCGAGGGTCATGGCGCGAAGCCCCTAGATCCCGAACAGGCGCGAGACGCGCTGCACGGCCTGCCAGACGGGATCGAGGGTGGCGAAGGTCCGCGCCATCTCGCCGGCATCCGTAAGCAGCGCCTTGAGCTTGACGTCGTTGGGCTCGTCCTTCTCGGCCTCACGGCGTGCCTCTTCGTAGAGCGCGCGCAGCTCGCGCATCTCCTCGGTGTAATCATCGTCGATCGCCTTCAACGACTGGGAGATCGCGTCGATGACGGCGTTGCGTTCCGGAGCCATGCTTACGCCGCCTTCTTCCCTCTGTTCGCCTCGATCGCCGCCCACAGGCTCGCCGCGGTCACCGGCATGTCGACATGCTTGATGCCGGTGTGCGGATGGATCGCATCGACGATGGCGTTGATCACCGCCGGCGGCGCGCCGATGGCGCCCGCTTCGCCCGCGCCCTTCACGCCCAGCGGATTGGTCGTGCAGAGACTGTTGTGCATGTCGAACTTGACGTGCGGCACCACGTCGGCGCGGGGCAGGGCATAGTCCATGAGGCTGCCGCTCATGAGCTGGCCGGAGTCGTTGTCGTAGATCGTCTTCTCGGTGAGCGCCTGGCCGACGCCCTGGCCGACACCGCCATGGACCTGGCCCTGCAGCAGCAGCGGGTTAAGCGCCGTGCCGAAATCGTCCATGATCGA
>CAYRBQ010000022.1:0-18318 GCA_964422305.1 uncultured Reyranella sp.
TCGACGCCGCGCACGAAGGACTCATACGTCTCGCCCGGCAGGCCGAGGATGAGATCGGAATAGGTCTCGACCTTGTCGCGCGTGAAGCGGCGCTGCAGCTCCATGTAGGTGCCGAGTGAGATGTTGTCCCGCTTGATGGCCTCGAGCGTCGGCATGTCGACGCTCTGCATCGAGAGCGCGACGCCCTTGTTGAGGCCGGCATCGGACAGGATCTTCTGCGTGAGATAGGCACGCTCCGTCGCATTCTTGGTGTTCTGCACCGACAGCGCCACGGGATAACCCTTCTCCCGCTTCACGCCCGCGACATAGTTCGCGATATCGACATCGCGCTTCTGAATGCCGAAGTTGGCGTCGCAGCAGAAGATGTATTCGATCTTCTTCTCGGCGAACCAGTCGACTTCCCTGAACAGGCGATCCTCGCCGAACTTCGTCACCTTGGCCGCCGTCGCCGAGCCCCAGTCGCAGAAGGTGCAGCGGAAGGGGCAGCCGCGGTTGGTTTCCCAGAGGCCGATCCAGCTCTCGTCCGGATTGGCCTTCATGATCTCGTCGAATGCGCCCTCAAGGAAAGGCGACGGGATTTCGTCGAGATCGCGCACTCGATCGACATTCTGGGTGCGCACGAACGTGCCGTCCGGCTTCACCATGCTGATGCCGGGTATGGTCTCCCAGGAAGTCGACCGATCTTCAAAGGTTTCGAGGAGCTTCAGGAAGGTCCGCTCGCCCTCGTTATGCACGGCAAGGTCGATCTGGGGGTTGGCCCGCATGAAGCTTTCGGGCTGGTCGGGCACATGCGGCCCGCCGAAGACGATGACGATTTCAGGCTTCAGCGCCTTCAGCCGGCGCGCAATCTCGAGCGAGATCCGCCCGTTCCAGACGTAGGTGCTGAAGCCCACGACATCGGCATCCTTGAGCGCATCGACCGCATCGGCGATCCGGATGCGCTTGTAGAGGGGCGGCAGGAACGTGTAGGCCTCCGGGCGCGCCGCGAACTTCCGCACGTAGGTCTGCAGCAGGGCGACCGAATAGGGCAGATAGTTCTGCCCCGAGAAGGAATTGTTGATCTGGACCAGGCCGACCTTGAGCGGCCCGACGGCGGCCACAGGCGGGCGATTGGCTACTGCTTGCTGCGGCGTCGACATGCGCCTCGGACCTGCCGGAGTTGGTGGCAACGACTGCCAGATGCAGAGTGAGGTAGAGCGCGCCCCATCGCAATGCAATAGGATTGGCGGCTAAATCCCGGCAAACTCAGGGATTATTGGCAGAACTGATCCGGGGTCAGGATGCAATTGACGGGAAAACGGGTCCTGGTGACCGGCGGCAGCGGGTTCCTTGGTACGAATCTGGCGCTTCGGCTGGCGGCGCTGGGCTGCCGGCTTCGGGTAACCAGACATCTCAACCCCCTCCAGGTGTCTGTCCCGGGAGCCGAGATCGTCGAGGCGGACCTGCGCCGGCCGGAAGACTGTGCCCGCGCCGTGGAAGGCATGGACCTGGTGTTCATCTGCTCGGCCCATACTTCGGGCGCCGCGGCCATCAGGTCGACGCCCCTGATCCACATCACGCCCAATGTGCTCATCAATACGCTTCTGCTCGAGGCGGCCTATCAGGCGCGCGTCGGCAAGGTCTGCTTTCTCTCGAGTGGTGCCGCCTATCCCGGCACCGGCAGCCGGCCCGTCGCCGAGACCGAAATGTTCGATGGCGATCCGGAGGAGGTCTACTTTCCGGCCGGGTGGATGAAGCGCTACGCCGAGATCCTTTGCCGGACCTATGCGGAAAAGATCGCCAACCCGATGCAGACCGTGGTCGTCCGCCCATCCAATGTCTACGGCCCCTACGACAAGTTCGATTTCGCCGTCAGCCACTTCACCGCCGCGCTCCTGCGGCGCGTCGCCGAGCGACAGTCCCCGATCGAGGTCTGGGGCTCCGGCGACGACATTCGCGATCTGCTCTACGTCGACGATTTCATCGACGGCCTCATCGCGGCCGCCACGACGGATGCTCCGTTCCTGGCCGTCAACATCTGCGCGGGGCGCGGCTACAGCGTACGCGAGGTGCTGGAGACGCTCCTGAAAGTCGATGGCTTCGCTGACGCAACCGTAAGGTTCGATCGTTCGCGGCCGAGCACCGTCCCGGTCCGCCTCATGGACAACGCCCTGGCCGCCAAGACGTTGGGCTTCCAGGCCAAGATCTCGCTCGAGGAAGGGCTTCGCCGAACGCTCGCCTGGTATCGGGCCGAGAAACTCGGTCGCTGAGGCTAGAACGGGCCGCGGAAGCGCTTGTAGCCTTCGGTCATCGACCGCTCGGTTGGCAACTCGACACCATGCTTCGGCCCACGGACCTGCATCAGGATCGCGTCCACGGTCTCATGCTGGCTCGGATAGTAGACGTCCTCGAGGCTCTTCGCGGTCGGACACGGAGCCGCCGCCATGCCCAGCATCGACGGTGCCTGGCGAAGGATCGACGGGTCGCGCATCACGAGCTGGCGGCAGACCTCGGCGGCGACGCCGTACTCGAGCCATGACGTATCCGCGATGACCAGACGGCCGGTCTTGCGGACGCTGGCGGCGACCAGGTCCCAGTCGGGATGGCTGATCGAGTTGAGGTCGATCACCTCGGTCTCGATGCCTGCCTTCTCCTGAACGTACTGCGCAGCGCGCATCGCCTCGAGAACCATCACGGAGGTCGCCACGACGGTGACGTCGCTGCCTTCGCGGGCCACGTAGCTGGTGAGCGGCGTGGGCGCGGCACCGTCCGTTACCGAGAAATCCAGATTGTAGAGCAGGCGGTGCTCGATGCTGACCACCGGGCCCGGATGGCGGTTGATGATCTGCGGATACATGTCGACGATCGCCTGGCTGGTCGACGGCATGACGACCGTGAGGCCCGGATAGTGCGCGAAGGTCGACTGGGGACTCTGCGAGTGCTGGGCACCCTGCCCCCAGCTGCGCCCGACGACCACACGTATCAGCATCGGGCACGCCATGATGCCACCGAACATGTATTTGTACTTCGCCGCCAGATTGATGATCTGGTTCATGGCGAGGAAGGAGAAATCGGCGCGAATGTGCGTTGTAATCGGATAGTCGCCGACGAGGGAAGCGCCTATCGCCGCGCCGGTCATGCCCTCTTCCATCAGCGGAACGTCGAACACGCGATCGGCGCCGTACTTGGCGGCAAGCCCCGTGGTCGATCCGAAGATGCCTTTGAAATCGTCGACTCCCTGTCCCATGATGAAGACGTTCGAATGGTCCGCCAGCGCGCGGTCCATCGTCTCCAGGAGAGCCCCGGCGTAGGACAGGACGCGCGTCCGTGTCCCCTGCTGCTTCTTCGCCATAACAGTCATCTGTCCGCCTCGGCTCAAATCACGTCGGTGAGCAGTTCATCGCGTCCGGGGGCCGGGCTCCGCTCGGCAAATTCGACAGCGGCAGCGATTTCCTTATCGATGCCGGGCGTCAGCTCCTTCACGAGTTCCGTGTCGTTGATGAGCGGATCGCGTGATTTCCAGGCGTCGATATCGGCCGAGGTCCGGTAGCCGAAGTGGAAATCGTCACCGACGCCGACATGCTCCTTGTAGCGGCCGGTGGCGATCTCGAGGACGAAAGGCTGACCGGTCCTGACCACGGCGAGCGCATCGAGCGTCGCCTGCCTGACCGCCAGCGCGTCGTGTCCATCCTCGACCCGGTGCGACTGGATGCCGAACGTCGCTGCATGCTCGGGCAGACGATAGCTCTGCCGAGCGTTTCTGAAGCTGTGCACGGCGAGCCCATTGTCCTCGCAGACGAACAGAACGGGCACCTTCGACAGCGCCGCGAAATTCAGGCTCTCGTGATAGACGCCTTCCTCGGTGGCGCCGTCGCCGAACACGGCGACCGCGACCCGCGAAATGTTCCTGCGCTTGAACGACATGGCTGCACCCACGGCGTGGGGAATGGTGCTCGCCACGACGGCGGAGGACCCCATCAGCCCGACTTCGGGAGCCGACAGGTGCATGGAGCCGGCCTTGCCCTTGGAGATGCCACCGATGCGCCCGTACAGTTCCGCGAACATCTCCGGCAGCGGACCGCCCTTGGCGATGTAGAAGCCGTGCGACCGGTAGGTCGCGAAGACCAGGTCGTCCGGCTTGAGCGCGTTGCACACGCCGACCGCCACAGCCTCCTGGCCGATCGACAGATGCACTGGGCTCTGGATGCGATCCGACGGGTAGAGCTGGATGATCCGCTCTTCGACGAGGCGGATCAGGAGCGCCGTCCGAAAGAGGCGGCGATAGAGGTCATTCGTCTGCAACGGCGGGCGCTCCGGAGGTGGCCGGCTGGGTTACTAATGGAAGCCATTCCGACTGGCAATCTCCCTGCCTTGGATGTGAGGGCCGATGCCGCACGCCTTCCGAGCGATGCGGCGGGCGAAATGCCTGCGAACGTGTGACAAAATCGGCTACCAAGCCCTTCGGACGAAGAAGCAGGCCAATTTCGAATGACGACAGACTTCGCGCGCATGGTCGCGGATGCGCTGAAGAGCGAGCGCTTCACCCTTCTTGACCTAGGCTGCTCGGGTGGCATCGACCCGCACTGGCGGGCCTTCGGGGAACGCTTTCGCGCGCTGGGGATAGATGCCAGCGCCTCCGAGTGCCGCCGGCTGGCGAGCCTCGAGCAGCACCCCGATGTCCACTACCGGGCGGCGTTCGTCCGCATGATGCCCGACCACCCAGCCTATCCCGATTTTGCCAGCAAGCCCTTCAGCACCCGTAGCCCGTTCGCACGGACTAGTGCGTATCGCACGGTGCAATTGCTCGACAAGCAGATCGAGACAGGAACTTCCGAAGACAAGCTGCTGTTCAACCAATGGAGCCGAACTGAGCTCGCCGACGAGACGGCGCCGGTCAGCGTCGAGGTGGCCCTCGCCGAGAGGGGGTGGACCGATGTCGATTTCATTAAGATCGACATCGACAATGCCGACTTCGAGGTCCTGACCGCCATCGCCGACAGCCTGCCGCGATGGCAGGTCCTGGGGATGAAACTGGAGGTGAACTTCTTCGGCGGAACGAGCCCGACCGAAGGAACCTTCCACAACACCGATCGGCTGATGCGGAGCAAGGGCTACACGCTGGTGGGCCTGGAGCCCCGCAGCTATTCGATGAGTGCGCTGCCCGCAAGGTATGTCAACACAGTCGCGGCCCAGACACATACCGGACGCGTGTTCCAGGCGGACGCATACTACGTTCTTGACCTGGCGTCAGATGAGGACCGAGCGTTGGGCGCGTCGATGTCGGACGAGAAGATCGCCAAGCTCGCCGCCATATTCTCGATCCTTGGCCAACCTGACTCAGCCGTCGAACTCATGTCGGTCTATGGCGACAGGCTCGGAAGGATGTTCGACACGGCCGCGGCACGCGATGCCCTGGCGTCGCAAACCCAGGAAGGCCGGGCCGAGAAACGCTCCTACAAGGACTACATCGCTGAGTTCGAATCCGACGCCCTGTATTTCTATCCGCGACGCGAAGAGCACATGCCTCGACCGCCCGGGCGCGAATTGACCCTCGCCGAGCGGCTGAGGGCCGGCTGGCAGGCGTTCAGCCGAAAGCACGAAGAGCCGTAGCGCCGAAGCTCTAGTCAGCCGACGTCCCATCCGGCGCGCGACACGATCCGCTCGGGCAAACGGACATCGCGCAGTCCCCAATCTGCATCGTTCAAGGGCTTCGACACATCGTTCCGTGCGAAGCGCGTCGCCCGGGCAACGAAGTTTCGCTCGATCGATGGCGCCAGTACGCTGTCGATGCCCTGGACCCGACGCCGCGGATAGTCCAGCAGCACGCGCAGCGCATGCCCCAGGTCGCGCCGATCGATCTCGACCAGGTAGCGGTCGAGACGTTCCTGCCACGGCTTCCAGACGGCCACGACCCGCTGGTTGTGAAGCGTATTCTGCACGATCTTGTAGACCACGCAGTTGTCCGACCAGCACACTTCGCGAGCGCCGTAGCCTGCGGCTGCATGCAGGACGATCGAATCGGAATCGAGCCCCAGCACCGTGCGATCCTTGGCGCCGCCGCGGATCTGGTGCCATCGCTCCTTGGACAGCAGCGTGAAGTCACCGCAGGCGTTGGTGTGCAGGTCGCGGATCTTCCATTGCGGACTTTGCTGCAAGCGGCCGTGGCGCTGCATCGGCGCGCCCTTCAGAAGATCGAACAGCGCCTCATCCGTAACGCCCAGCCAGCTACTTCCCTCTAGCTGGACGTCACATCGGTCGACCCGATAGACACAGCCGTCGTCGAGATCGCGCTTGGCGATGCGCGCGATGAGCTCATTGGAATAGAACGTGTCGAGCGCCTTCGTCGTGAGGAAGCGGCCACGCGCACGCCGGATGCCGACGCCGACGGCGGCGACCGTCGGCAGACCCCGCTCCTGCCAGCCCTTCAGCTGCCTGTGGTACTTCTCCTCAACGTCGATGAACCGGACGGTCACATGCCTAAGTTTCGGAAGGCGCATGAGTTCGGATATCTGCGGCCGGTCGGCGGGAGGATTCCATTCGACGACGACCACCTCCGACGGAACGTGGTGCGCCTCGAGCTGCCGGGAAAGAACGCCAATCGCGTGCGTCGTCCGTTCGGCGTAGTTGGCGGTATAGCCGTCATTGCGTGTCCAGCCGACAATCGACAGGTAGGGCCCAGCCTCCGCGGCTTTGGTCGCCTCCGACACGATCGCGGCCTACAGGGGCTGCCAGAACAACTGTGAATAGCCCTCGATCACGAGGCTGCCGAAGTTGATGCGCTTTGTCTTCAAGATCCGCGCGCGGCCTTGCTTTTCCAGCTCAAGGATTTTGCCCGGGAAGCCTCGCCAGAAATTCCTTACTTCGTGGGCCTTCCACGCCGTGTAGTCTACGAGACTATGCTCGTGGTCGTACCACTCGTAGATGGGCTCGATGTGGAAGCAGCAGGCCGGCTTCTTCCTCATAACGAAGTCCAGGAACTTCTCCCACTGGGTGCCGGTCTGTTCGAGCGCACCGACGGTGAAGATGGCGCTCCCCGCCGACATATCCAGGCTGTCGTCGGGGTGAAAGAAATCGAACTGTCTTCCTGCGACGTTGAAGCCGTGCTTGGCCCGCAACCCCTCGACGATCCCGACCGACGGTGCCGCCCAGTCGAGGCCGACTACGCGTGCCTTGGGGAACTGCTGGGCGACATAGGCGACGTTGAAGCCAGATCCGCAGCCGAACTCGAAGATGCTGTCATAGGCAGCGAGATGCTTGTTCACGAACCAGGCGCGGTAGATCGAATACCAGTTGCTCTCGAAATTCGGGTCTTCCGGCTGCACGAACTGGCGGAAGAGGCGGACGGGCATGCCAGGCCGGATGTACTTGGGCTGAAGAGCCTCAAGCTTGCCGCCGCTCTTCTCGAAATCGTCGAGGTTTTCTCCCCAACCGCGTTCCCAGCGCGACTTGTCCTCGTTCTGGACCAGCGTCAGCCGGCGGCTTTCGATCCTCTTGAGAAGGTCGAGCACGATCGCATCCCGCTCGGCCCCTTCGAGAACGCGATAGTTCCAGTTCTCGGCCGCAATCGCCTTGAGCGTTGCTTCGGACAGATGATCAAGTGTGGTGCCGAAGATGTCGGCGAAATCGATTGGTTTCAACGAAGGCATGAAAGCTCCCCAGACGCCCGTCGCACAAGCGCCGCACTCATAGTCCCCTGCTCTGCCCGCCATCAACCGTGATGTTCGCGCCGTTGACCAGGCTTGCCTGCCGCGAGCACAGAAAGACGACGACCGCCGCAACCTCATCGGGCGTTCCGAGGCGACCCATCGGATACTCCCGGTCGATCATCCGGCCGAATCCCTCGGGATCGCGGGCACGCTCGTCGTCGAAGCCGGTGCCTTGAATCTCGATACCTCCGGGCGCTACGCAATTGAAGGTGATTCCGTCGCGAACCAGATACTCGGTCCGGGACAACGACTTCATGAGGGCGGTCTCGGCGGCCTTCGCCATGGTGAACCACGGCCGGCCGCCGCCCTCGTTGCCACCGAAGATCGAGGTGATCGTCACCACACGGCCCCACTTCGCCCGACGCATCATCGGTAGTGCCCGATGGGTGAAGCGGATGGCCGCCATGGCGTTCTTTTCATAGACCTCCGACCACACGCGGAGTTCCGTCTCCTCGATGATCGCCTTGCCCCACCGTCCGCCACCGCCGACGTTGTTGATGAGGATCTGGACGTCGCCCCATTCGCGTTCGACGGCGTCCATCACGCGGTCAGCGGCATCCGCCTCGAGAAGATCGGCCGCAACGGCCAGCGTCTTCACGCCGTGCGCCCCGAGCTGCGCGGTCGCCGCCTGCAGGCGAGTTTCCGACCGGGAACAGATCGCCACATTGCAGCCGGCCGCCGCGAGATGCATCGCGGTCGCCAGGCCGATCCCGTGGCTGCCACCCGTCACCAAGGCCGTACGCCCGCGCAGTCCGTAGTCCATGGATCTCTCCGATGCCGGCAGCAGCTTTCCGCCTGCTCCTAGAAAGGCCCTCGAAACCGGCGCTCGTGGCTGAAGAAATCCTCGCCGTCGAGGTTGGCGGGCTCAAGATCAAGCATCCCTTCCACACTTCGCACGATCGTCATGGCGTTCGGGTAGAACTCGTTCTCGAGTTCCCGCACCGTGGGACAGGGCGTGTGCGCGAAGCCGATACGCTTCACTGGCGCCTTCAGCTTGCCGAAGCATCTCTCATTCACAATCGCCGACAGTTCCGCACTGAAGCCGCTATGGACCCAGTCGCAGTCGGCGATGATGCACCGCCCGGTGCGACCAACAGATTCGACGATCAGACCCTCGTCGAGCGGCGCCAGGGTCCGGGGATCAACCACTTCCACTGACACGCCGCGCCTCGCAAGGATGTCGGCCGACAGCCTCGCCTCGACATTCATCCAGGAGAGACCGACGATCGTGACATCCTTGCCGGGCCGCAGGATGCGCCCCACGCCGAGTGGCACCTCATACTGCTCTTCCGGCACCTCTTCCTCGGCCCAGTACAGCCAGCGATGCTCGAAGCAGATCACGGGGTTGTTGTCGCGGATCGCGGCGGTAAGCATTCCCTTGGCATCGCTCGGCGTCGTAGGGGCGATGACCTTGAGACCCGGAATGTGCGCGAAGTTGGAGAACAGGCTCTTGCTGTGCTGCGCGCCCTGGCCCCAGCCACGGCCGACCACGGCCCGAATCACCATCGGCACAGGCAGCCTGCCGCCGGTCGAGTAGACGTAGTTCGAGACCATGTTCACGAGCTGATTGGTCGCCAGCAGCATGAAATCGACGCGGATGTGAACGTGGATGGGCCTCAGGCCGCGGATTGCGGCACCGAGCCCGAAGCCCGTCATCGCATCCTCGGAGATCGGCGTGTCGAAGCACCTCTCGGGTCCGAACTTCTCCTGAAGGCCTTTGGTGGTACCGAAAATCTTCGAGAAGGTCGGAACGCCGATGCCGTAGACGAAAACCTTCTCGTCCCTCTCCATCTCCTGCCACATCGCCTCACGTATGGCGCCGGCGTAATCAAGCTTTCGCATGGAACACTCCCGCATACAGCCGCTCGGGTCCGGGAATGGGCGCGGCCGCGGCGCGCTCCCTGCTCCTGCGCACGACATCTTCGATCTCGGCGTCGATCGCGGCCACCTCGCTTTCGCTGAGGCCATGAGCCAGCAGACGCTTGCGCTGGACCTTTACGGCATCGCGGCTGATCCACTCGCGGACCGTCTGATCCTTGTCCCGGTAGCCCCAGTGCCAGTCCTCGCCGATGCCGACATGCTCGAGGAAGCGGCAGCATGCGATGTTGAGGAACGCCGGCTGCCTCTCACGAACTGCAATCTCGACCGCCTTACGCGCGAGTAGATACACGCTCTCGACGTCTCCGGTGTCGTCCTCGTAGACGTCGCAGCCGAACGGGCCCACCACCGACGTGAGCTTGTCGAATATCCGCCTGGCCGCGATCGGTGTGTCGACGGCGAAGCCGTTGTCTTCGCAGACGAACAACACGGGCAGACGAAAGAGCGATGCAGCGTTGATGCTCTCCCAGAACACGCCGGCGTCGGTCGCGCCGTCACCGAAGAACGCGACCGCGATGCGGCCGGTCCGCTGCTGCAGATTTGCGAACGCCGCACCCACCGCGACCGGAATCTGCGTCGCCACCACGCCACTCGACAGCAGGTGCCCCCGATCCGGGGCCGCGAGATGCATGGATCCACCCTTGCCCTCACCGGTGCCCGACGTGCGGCCGTACAGTTCGGCAAAGAAGCGGTCCGTGTCGTGGGTCTGCGCCAGGAACGCCGCGTGACTGCGATACGACGCGAAGACGTCGGCCTTGCCCTCCAGGGCGCTGCACACCCCGACCGAAACGAACTCCTGCCCCATCGACATGTGCATGGGGGTCCGCATGAGGTTCTCGGGATAGTGCTTGACGATGTATTCTTCCGACCGTCGAGCGAGAAGGAGACTCTTGTACAGGGTTGTCGATGCGGCTTTGGAGACGCCTTCCGAGACGGCACTCATTGGGGATTTCTTTGCTTTTTGCGTTTCGTTGGGAAAAAGACTAGAGCCGACCTTCTTGGCAGGCAACGACAGGTACCTGGCCGTTCCGGGCCGAACTTGCGCAACCGCGATCCAGATCCGCTTTCATAAGGGGAGTGGTAGAGGTATCCAGCGTTTGACGCGAGGCAAAAAATAGACTGTGCGGCAGGACAAACGGGCGATGGCGGCAAGAAAACGGGCGTTCATTACGGGAATCACGGGAATGGTCGGCTCCCACCTGGCCGAGTTCCTGCTCGAGAAGACCGACTGGGATGTCATCGGTCTGTGTCGCTGGCGTAGCCCGCTCGACAATCTTTCGAACATCGTCGGCCGCATCAATGCCGGCGACCGCGCCTCCCTCCTCTATGGCGACCTTCGCGACACGCTCTCGATCAAGAACGCCGTGGCGACGGCGCGCCCCGACTATGTCTTCCATCTGGCCGCGCAGAGCTTCCCGCGCACGAGCTTCGATTCGCCGCTCGACACCATGGACACGAATGTGCATGGCACCCTTCGGGTTCTCGACGCCCTGAAGGAATACACACCGCACGCAGTCATCCATGTTTGCGCATCCTCGGAAGTGTTCGGGCGCGTCCCCAAGGAGAAGCTGCCGATCAACGAGGAGTGCAGCTTCCACCCCGCCTCGCCCTACGCGATCTCCAAGGTCGGAACCGACCTGATCGGCCGGTTCTATGCCGAGGCGTACGGCATGACCGTGATGACGACCCGCATGTTCACGCATACGGGCCCGCGGCGAGGCGACGTGTTCGCGGAGTCGACCTTCGCCAAGCAGATCGCGATGATCGAGCATGGGCTGCTGCCGCCGGTCGTGAAGGTCGGTAACCTCGAGTCCCTGCGCACGATCGCCGATGTGAGGGACGCAGTTCGCGCCTACTACATGCTCGTGACCGTCAATCCGATCTCCGGCGCCTACTACAATATTGGCGGCAACCACTCGTGCACGATTAAGGATGTGCTCGACAAGCTTCTGTCCTTCTCGCCGCTGCAATCGAAGATCAAGGTCGAGGTCGACCCGGACCGGTTGCGGCCGATCGATGCCGACCTGCAGGTTCCGGATACGACGAAGTTCCACGCTCACACGGGGTGGAAGGCCGAGATTCCTTATGAGACCACCCTACGCGACCTGCTCGACTATTGGCGCGGCCGGGTATCGGCCGAGGGCAATCGCTTCCTGGCCCGCTGAACGAAAAGGCGCACGTCACTTCCATGCACATGGCGATCTCGCGGACTCCCTATCGGGTGTCGTTTTTCGGCGGCGGAACAGACTATCCGCCGTGGTACCGCGCCAACGGCGGCGCGGTGCTTTCGATGGCCATCAACCAGTACTGCTATGTGAGCGGCCGGCGTCTGCCGCCGTTCTTCGGCATCCGCCACCGTATCGTCTGGTCCCACATCGAAACCGTCGGATCGATTGCGGAGATTCTGCATCCGGCCGTGCGGGTCGGCCTGCGCACCTTGGGTTTTACCGACGAAGATGGCGTGGAACTGCACCATCAAGGCGACCTGCCCGCCCGGTCCGGCATCGGATCGAGCTCGGCCTTCGCGGTGGGACTGATCAACGTCCTTCATGCCATGCGTGGCAAGCGGCTCAGCGCTCTCGAACTCGCGAAGGATGCCATCGACCTCGAGCAGAACCAGCTGAACGAGAATGTCGGCTGCCAGGACCAGATCGCGAGCGCTTATGGCGGAGTCAACATCATCCGCTTCGGGCGCGACGAGACATTCAGCGTCGAGCCGCTCCGGCTTCCCAAGGATCGTCAATCGGCTTTCGAAAGCTGGCTGATGCTCTTCTACGCGGGCAGCAGCCGCATCTCCTCGGACTTCGCAAAAAAGTTGATCGACAATCTTTCGAACAACACCGAGCGCCTCAACCGGATGCATGCCATGGTCGATGTGGCCGCTGGATTGCTCGCCGACGGCAAGTTCGAGGATTTCGGCAGGCTTCTCCACGAAAGCTGGATGCTGAAGCGGCGACTATCCGAGGGCACGAGCACCGACGCGATAGATCGAGTATACGACGAAGCCATGCGCGCCGGCGCGCTGGGTGGCAAGCTTCTCGGTGCCGGCGGCACCGGCTTTCTGGTGTTCGTGGCGCCGCCGGAGCGCCAGGACGCCATTCGCCAGGCACTCTCTCGCCTTGTCGCCGTTCCCTTTGCAGCCGACTTTTCGGGCTCCACCATCATCTACGACAAGGGCAGCGAATGGCGGACAGAAGCCCCCTGACATACCGGACGGTCTTCTCGACGCCCTGGTTTACGATCGAGGAGAGTTTGCCGACCGCCGGTCAGACGGCTGCCTACTATCGCATGACCGGCCCGGACGGCGTGATCTGTCTGCCGCTCACCGCTCAAGGTGACATCGTCATGGTCCGCCAGCATCGGGCAAGCCTGAACACGGATACGCTCGAGATTCCCGCGGGCTCGATCGACGGTCAGGAAGCACCCGCGCTGGCTGCTCGCCGCGAGGTCCTCGAAGAAACTGGCTACGATTGCGGCGAGATCCATCTCCTCGGCACTGGCCGATTTTATCCGAATAGACTGATCCAGCGTGAATACATGTACCTGGGTCTCGATGCCCATCCGCGTGCCGATGCCGGTGTCGAACAGGGGCTCGCGCCAGTACTGGTCCCCCGCAGCGATTTCCTCGGCTTCTGCACGGACGAGGCCGTCGATCAGACCGCCATCTTCTTCCTGATCGGACTGACGACGACACGCTTCGGGGTCGACCTGCTGCGTGCCTCAATCGACGAGATTCGCGAACGCTTAGGCGCCGCCTGACACAGAGGGTTCAAGCCATGGAAGTCTTCACGACCAAGCTCAATTCCGTCCTGATGTTGAAGCCGCCGACGATCTTCGAGGATTTTCGCGGCCATTATATCGAGACGTACAACCGCAGCATCTACTACACGGCCGGCATCCCCATCGATTTTATCCAGGACGACATCTCGGTCTCTTATCGCCACGTCCTGCGCGGCATCCATGGCGACAGCAAGACGTGGAAGCTAATTTCCTGTCTGCGCGGCAGCTTCTACTTCGTGGTCGTGAACAACGATCCGACATCCTCGCAGTACCGCCAGTGGGCATCCTTCACCTTGTCTGACACGAACCGCCTTCAGATCCTCGTGCCCCCGAAGTTCGGCAACGGTCACGTCGTCATGAGCGACGAGGCGATCTTCCATTACAAGCAAAGCACCGAGTATGACCGGGCGTCGCAGTTCACTCTGCGCTGGGACGATCCCGAATTGAACATCTGGTGGCCGATCAAGAACCCGATCGTGTCTCAAAGGGATCAGAGCGGCCTCTGACGATCAGTTCGAGGCCACGTTTTGCAGCTCATCGATCGCGCCGACGAGATGGTAAAGGGAACTGGCGGGAGCGAAGTCGCCTACGGCCTGGCCCCCCGCATCAAGACGGTCGATCCATGTGCCCGCTGCCGCGGGCTTCAGAAACCGGTCGAATAGCAGCATCGACAGGGCTGCCGCCCTTTCGAGACATAGCGGTCGGCCGCGCAGCCCCTCGACCAAGTTGCACTTGATCGCTTCGGTCACCGGCCAAAGCCGTCGGGATAATGCTTTCTTCGATCCGTCCAGCAGCACCTCGTCGACCGGAAAGCCCTCGACGTCATGGCCGTAGCGCTCGGCATGCCGATGAAGGGCTCCGATCAGATGGCCTGCCTCGTCGCGACCACATGCATGCTCATAGCGCCGCAAGAGCCAGCACCATTCATAGTTATGGCCCGGCTCTACGATCCGGCCGATGTCGCCGGGGGCTGGACGAAGATCGTCGTCGAAATACTCGATCACCACGCCCGGCTCGGCCCGAAAGAAGCGTCGCACGAATAGTTCGTATAGCTGGTCGGCCCTCTGCAGATACACAGTATTGCCCGTGCACTCCCACAAGGCCAGCATGGCCTCGAAAAGATGCATGTGTGGGTTCTGCCGGCGGGGGCCTGACTTGCCAGGCAGTACCTCGACATATCCTTCGCCGTTCGGCGCCTTCATGTTCCGATCCAGAAAGGCCATGGCCTCCTCGGCGATCTCCAACGCCGCGCGTTCGCCCGTTGCGCTTACATAAGAGGCCACAGCCAGAAGGACGAACGCATGAGCGTAGAGGTCTCGCGTACTGTCGATCGCAGTCCCATCGCGCGCGATGGAATAGGCCCACCCTTCGCGGCCGCCCTT
Source organism: uncultured Reyranella sp. (assembly GCA_964422305.1). GTDB lineage: Bacteria > Pseudomonadota > Alphaproteobacteria > Reyranellales > Reyranellaceae > Reyranella. Next base: position 14,726 of record CAYRBQ010000022.1, read on the forward strand.
CCCGCGATAATCCCTCACCATCGACGCGAAGGCACGCTCGACCAATGCCGGCGCCTCCGACGACCAGCTTCTTTGAGAAGCCAGCGCATAGACGTGAACCTGTCGCGCCTGCACGAGCAGCCGGATCGGCGCCTCGACCAGTCGCCTGCCGTCGAAAGCGAGCCGCTCCTCGAAGCGACCGGCGATCGCGTCGAAGCCGGCGCTGGCCCATAGCGGCAGGGCCTGTGCGGTCAACCAATGCTTCAAGACAGCGGCGGCCGCGTGCACGCTCTCGTGCGGGGGCGCAATGTGCCGGCTCACGGCCGAGCCCGCTATGCCGGCCGAAGCCGACCGAACGCACGCTCCGCCGGTGTCGCGACGATGTTCGGAGAGAGCGGTACTCCCTCGATCGCACGTTGGGGCTGCCCGATCACCGGCGAGAAGGTCAGGATGTCGTAGTTCAAATCGGTTCGCAGCATCTTCAGGAGAGCGTCCGCACTCTGTCCCTGCGCATTCAACGCCCGGTCATTGAGCTCCATGAGCAACACCGGCCGCATCGTCGTGAGCACCTCATGCGCGCCGGCGATAACTCCCGCCTCCCCGCCCTCGACATCGATCTTTACCATGTCGACCTGGCTCAGGCCATGTCGCGCAACCACGGCATCCAGCGTCTCGAGTGCAACCCGCTCCGAGCTGGCGCGGACCACGTCGTCGTGCGCGAACTCGCCCAGCGTGTTGTGGCCGGCATGCACACCGTGGGCGAGATGCAGGTCGACCACTCCCGGCTCCGCGCCGAGCGCCGCGGCCACGACATGAACGTTTTCCAGCCCGTTGCGCCCGAGGTTGCGCTGCAGATGGGCGCGCTCGCGCGAGGAGGGTTCGATCGCCACGACCTTGCCGGTCGGCCCGACCCGCCGCGCCGCGAACAGCGTGTAGTAGCCGTCGTTGGCCCCGACGTCGATGAAGGTCATGCCGGGCTTCAGCACCCGATCGACGAAGGCGAACTCGTTCGGTTCGAAGGCGCCGCAGACATAGAGGCAGAGGCTGTTGTCGTTGCCCAGGGTCACGTCGACCGTCGTGCCGCCGTGCCAGCGCACGGTGAGCGGCACGGCGAGCTCCTTCTCGCGGGCGGCCTCCCACAGGGCGCCGCGCCGGCAAGCCAGCCAGCGCCGCTGATCGTAATATTCCTCGGCGAAGCGCCAGCCCGGCTTCGGCTCGAGGCGCGGAGCGCCCGGCGCCAGGATGCCTGCGTAAGCCGCGCCGATCGACGGCGCCCGCACGATCAGCCAGCGGCCCAGATTGTCGAGATGGTAGCCGATGCCCGAGCAAACCCGTTCCCAGGCACTGGCAACGCTCAACGGACGGTTCGCCGTCGTCATGCCCTCGTCATCCCGAAACTTTTTGCCCCCAACTGTGCCGTGTTCGGCTAAACCACCCACCGCCGAGCGTCAAGCAATGCCTGTGTGTTGCCACTTTCTCCCCGTAGGGCCGTGCGTTGCAGCCCCCCTGTCACGGAATATAATGGATGTCTCTCTTTCGTTCAGTCGGTGAAATGACCGCGCCCTCGTTCCGTGCTCCCCTCTTCGGCGCTCTCGCCGCGATCGCCGCGATAGCCGTCGTGCTCGCGCCCGCTGCCGCGTCGGCCCAGCGCGGTCCGGCACAGGGCACGGCCGCGCAGGGCGCACCGAGTCAGGGCCTGCGTGTGGTCGCACGCGTCAACGACGATGCCATCACCGACTTCGACCTGTCGCAACGCGTCTTGTTTGCAATCAAGACGTCGGGCCTGACCGACAGCCCCGATCTTCGCCAGCGCATGGCACAGCAGATGCTGCGGCAGATGATCGACGAGCGGCTGCAGGTTCAGGATTCCAAGCGGCTGGGCGTCAAGCCGACCGAAGGCGAGATCCAGAACCGCTATTCCGAGATCGAGCGGTCGGCCGGCATGGCCCGCGGGCAGTTCCGGCAATACCTGCAGAGCGTCGGCGTCGCGCCCGACATCGCCACCCAGCAGATCGAGGCGCAGATCGCCTGGGGCAAGATCATCCGTCGGCGCGTGCGCAGCCAGGTCGACGTCTCCGAGGCGGAGATCGACGACGCGTTGGCGCGCATGCGCGCCAACGTCGGCAAGACGGAAACGCGAGTCGCCGAGATCTTCGTACCGGTCGACCGCGCCGATTCGGTCGACGAAGGCAAGCGATCCGCCGACCGCATCATGGAGCAGCTTCGCCGCGGCGCACCCTTCGCCGCGGTGGCGCAGCAGTTCTCGCAAGGCGCCTCGGCCGCCTCCGGCGGCGACCTCGGATGGGTCCTGCCCGGGTCGCTCGATCCCGCCCTCGACGCCGCGCTCGACCGCATCCAGCCGCGCAGCTATTCCGAGCCGATCCGGTCCGGCGCCGGCTGGCATATCCTCTACGTCGTCGACCGCCGGCCGTTCGCCGCCTCGCGACCCGACGAGGCTCGCCTCAACCTCGTGCAGATGACCCTGGCCCTGCCGCCCAACGCCTCGCCGGACGAGACGAACCGGGCGACGCAGGAGGCGCAGAAGGCGCTGTCCGGCGTGAAGCAGTGCAGCGATCTCCATGTCCAGGCTCGCCAGGTGAAGGGGGCGACCTCCGGCGACCTGAACAACATCCGGGTCGGCGACCTCGCCGGCAATCCGCAGATGTACGACCAGATCCCCAGGCTCGCCCCCGGCGGCACGGCCGGCCCCTTCCGGGTGGCCGAAGGCCTTCAGGTGGTGGCCCTGTGCAGCAAGGCCGGCGGCGACGGCATGCCGACCCGCGATGCGATCTCACAGCAGCTCCTGCTGCAGAAGCTCGAAGCGGCAGGCCGACGCTACATGCGCGACCTGCGGCGCCAGGCGACGATCGACATCAAGACATGAGGGAAGCGTCGTGAGTTTTGCCGCGCCGCTCGCCGTCACCATGGGCGAGCCGGCCGGCGTCGGCGGCGAACTGAGCCTCAAGGCCTGGCTGGCGCGCCGCGCGAAGGGCCGCCCGTTCTTCGTGATCGATTCGCCGGGCCGGCTCGCGGACCTTGCCGGCAAGCTCGGCATCGAGGTGCCGGTGCAGGAGATCTCGGAGCCGCAGGCCGCGACTGCGGTCTTCGCGAGCGCCCTGCCCGTCCTGTCGGTTCGACTCGGCGCCAGCGCCCGGCCCGGTCACCCCGATCCCGCCAATGCCGCAGCGACCATAGAGGCGATCGAGCGCGCGACGCGACTTGCCTTGGACGGCAAGGTCGCGGGCATCGTGACGAATCCCATCCAGAAGAAGACGCTGCAGGATGCCGGGTTCCGCCATCCCGGCCACACCGAGTTCCTGGCCGAGCTGGCCGGCGGCGTCGAGGTCGCGATGATGCTCGCCTGCCCGGAACTGCGTGTCGTACCGGTCACAATCCACCTCTCGCTGGCCGATGCGGTACGCGCCCTCGATGGCGAGGCGATCGTGCGTACGGGACGGGTCGCGGCGGAAGGGCTGCGGACGCTGTTCGGGATCGACAGGCCGCGTGTCGCGGTGGCCGCGCTCAATCCGCATGCCGGCGAGCAGGGAGCGATGGGCGACGAGGAGCGCCGCATCATTGCACCGGCCATCGAGGTGCTCAGGCGCGAGGGCATC
>CAYRBQ010000023.1:0-18149 GCA_964422305.1 uncultured Reyranella sp.
GTCGTGATGTCGCCGGCGCCGTCGGTGTAGACGATCAGGCCCGGGCCGATCTTCTCGATCCGCTTGCCCTGGGAATCCGTCTTCTGCCCGGCCGCCTGGGCGAGGCCACCCGGCCCGGAGCCGGCGCGGCGGACGAAGACGGTAAAGCAGGCCTCGATCTTCTTGCGGACGAGCTCGGCTTCCTCCCAGTCCTGCATGTCGCGAAGCCGCAGCATGGTCGGCGCCAGCCACGGCACGCCCGTCACCTGCCCCGGCCGATCCACGCGGAAGATGTGGTCGCACCATTCGGCGGACACGAACCGCGACTGAAACCCGCCCCGGCGGATGATGCTGAGCTCGCCGGGGTGGCTGGGAAACAGCCAGTAGCCGACGCGGCGGCCATACCTGTCGTACTGGACGCCATGGATGATGACGTCGTCTCCGGCGATCTCCGTCTTCTGCGTGTCGAGGAAGTCGTGCTCGAGCACTTCGCACTGGAGCGGCACCTTCAGGCCGAAGGACGAGGGCCGCACGTACCAGCGCAGGAAAGCGGCGCCGCCCTCGAAGACCTCGCCCGCCAGACGAGCCTGGATCCCGTAATAGTCGGTCAGCCCCTCCGGGTCGCACTGGTCGCTGAAGGCGGTCCAGGCATCGCGCGCCGCCGCCTTCGCCCGCGCGGCCTTCACGTCCGGGCGCGGCACGATGCCGGTGCCGACCATGTGGGCCACCCACTTGCGCTTGCCGTTCACCGCCCATTCGTTGTTGCGGCACATGTCACGGGAGCGCTTCAGCACGGTCGGCAACGCGCCGCTGAGCTCGGCGTTCGCCGAGCCGCCGGTCGCGCGCCAGCCGTCGGTGCGGCGATCGCGGCGCGCCGCATCGTAGCCGCGGGCGAGCTCCTGCGCCTGCTCGAGGCCGATCTTGGCGCCGAGCCGGCGGATGCCCCATTCCGGCGCGACGCGGGCGATGCCGCGCTCGATCAGGTTCAATGCGACCATGTCAGCAGCGCTCGAACGAGGCGTAGGTCGAGGGCGGGCGCTTGTCGGCGGTCGAGGCCAGGGCGTCCTTCACGTACTGGATGCGCTTCAGCAGCTCGCTGCCGCTGTCGTAGCGCACGGTCTCGCCGTTGTAGCTGACCTCGAGCACACCGCTGGCGTAGGCCTTCTCCAGCTTGTCCAGATAGGCCTGCGTCAACGCGGTCGCCATGCTCGCCCCCCCTCAGAAGTCGACTTTGTATCCGTCCAGGAAGCCCTGGCCCTCGATCCGCTGCTCGGCCGCGTGCTCGCGGCGGGCCTCTTCGCGGCGTTGCTCGATCACCGTCGCGGCGTCCTTAGGCTCGACGACCGCGGCCAGCGCACGCGGCGTGAACAGCGACGCCTGGCTGAGCTCGGGCGGGAGACCGCGCAGATGCGCCAGGGCGGCCCATTGCTCGGGCGTCGACGAATAAAGGCCGAGATAGTCGGCCAGCGCGAGGCAGCCGACCTCGCAATCGTGGAAGTGATTCTCGCGCGTCTTGTCCCAGCGGCGTCCGGTCGTGCGACCCCGGAACTTGACCTCGGTCAGCACCTCGGCGGTGAACTGCTTGAAGTAGATCTCGTCGTTCCACTTGCCGAAGTGCCAGAAGCCGTCGGGCACGACCGGCAACGCCGGCGGCTGCGGCAGCTCCTGCTTGGCCTCGGCATAGAGGGTCACCTTCAGCGGCCAGGTGCCGATGCCCCAGACGCGGGCGCCCTGGGCGATCTTCTTGCCGCCGAGATCGATGTCCTGCAGCGTCGGCTGGCCGAGCGCGGGCCGCGACCAGCCCTTCAGGCCCTTGGTCGCCAGGATCAGATCCTTGCCGGTGTCGGGATGCTGGCGCTGGTTGTTACGCACGAAGGCATAGACGATGTTGGCGCGAAAGCCCGAGTCGACGCCGAGGGCGTCCAGGCGGCGCTTGCGGCCGAAGGCGTCGGGAAACTCCCGGTCGATCGTTTCCTTCTTGAGCTGCTGGAACGCCGGGCCCGAAGGATCCGAGGTGTCGCCGTCGATGTAGAAGGCGTCGACCGACCACGACTCGCGGTTCGGCGCGAAGGCCCGGACGGTGACCCAGAGACCGCGCATCTGGACGTCCGCGAAGGCGACCAGCAGCAGGCCCTTGGCCGGCACATGACCGCGCTTCAGATCGGGCTCGACGCGGTCGAGCAGCTTCTTCCAGTCGGGCGCGTCGCCCTTGAACTTGTGCGGCAGGCCCAGCACCAGGTTGCTGAAGCCCTTCTTGCCGATCTCCGTCCTGGCGGCGAGCTGGTCTTCCGCGATCGCCTCGTAGCTCATCATCAGCGAGATGAAGGCGTCGATATGGAAGCCGGGGTGGCGGTTGGCGCCGATCGCCGTCGGCCGCCAGGCGCCGGCGCGCACGCCGACGACGCGCTCGGCCTCGCTGATGTCGTGGCCGCAGGCGTGCCGGTACTTCGTCCGGTGCGGATGCGCGGCGTCGACCTGCAGGTTGTCGATCGTATGGATGAAGCCCTGGCCGCACTCCGGGCAGACGCAGTGCCAGAAGCGACGGTCCGATTTCTGGAAGGCCAGGTCGATCCGGCAGTGGCCAGGGGCCTCGCCCAGGATCTCGCCGGTCTCGGGATCGAAGTCGACGCCGGAGTCGACCTCGGGCGTCGAGATCTCGAGGATCTTGTACTCCTTGGTGCGGCGGAAGCTGGTGAAGCGGCCGAAGAACAGGTCCTCCGGATCCTGCGCGTCCGGGATCTCCTGCCACTTGCTGAGCTCGTCCTTGATGCCCCGGCTCACCGTCTTCGACGACAGGTCGGTCACGCTGTTGGCGTTGGCCAGCGACAGGTAGCCGCCGGCGAACTTCTTCTCGTAGGTCGTCGAGCCGTCGGCGTCGCGCGACTGCGGCCGGAACACGACGCGCGGCCGGATCCTCGCGTGCCAGGCGTTGATCATCGGCCGCAGCTTCTGCGAATTCATGTCCTTCAGCGCATCGCCGTTCGGCGCGGCGTAGAGGATGTTCTGCGGCGCCCGGTCGGCCAGGTAGAGGCACCAGGCGATCGCCAGGATCGAGGCGCCCGACTGCTGCGACTTGCGGATCGTGATCCGGTTGCACGGGTGGTCGTCGTCGAGGCAGGCGGCGATCTCGAGCAGGTACGGCGCGCCGGCAGGGTCCCAGAGCTGGCCCGCCTTCGGCCCGTCGACGAGAACGGCGTTCGCACTCAGCCACTGCGGGAACTTGACCCGCGGCTGCGGCCGGATGCGCCGCGACAGGGCGGCCCCGACAACGCGAACGCCGTTCGCATGCCCGGGCAGCTGCAGGTCGACCGCGGTCATGCCGGGCGCGCCCCGTTCGTCTCGGCGGGCGTCGTCTCCGGCGCGGCCGCCACCATCTTGTCGAGGGCATCGGCCGCGAGCTCGCGCGCCTTGTGCACCAGGTCCTTCAGCTTGATGCGCAAAGCCTGCTGCCCGCCCTGCTCGTAGGCCGCGGCCAGGTCGTCGGTCGCGCCGGCCAGCGTCTCGATCGCCCGGGCGATCTCGTCTCCGACCTCCTCCAGGGCGTATTCGAGATCCGCGCGCAGGATCACGCTGCCGATCTGCTGCGCCAGCTTCAGCCGATCGAGCTCGCTCGAATAGTAGGCCTGGCGCTTGCGCGCGTCCTCGAGCGAGCCGGTCGACGGTTGCGACGCCGGCGTCTGGGCTTTCGACGGGTCGCCGTACTGCTTGGTCAGCTGGTCGTAGTGCGCGACGTTGACCGACGTCACGCGGCCGCGCGCGTCGGTCTGCACCTGCAGGCCGTGCGAGGCGATCAGGCGCTTGACCTTCTGCGACACGGCCGGCGCCGACACCTGGTCGCGCTCGGCGATCTCGCCGATCCGCATCATGACGCCGGGAGGCGGCGCGCCGTTAACAGCAGGCGTGCCGGTCGTAAACATAGTTAACCCTGAGTTTTTTGGTCTCAGTCTGGGAAATCAGCGCGGTGCGAATTACCCGCGAGGGCCCGGGGCCGGGAAGGACCCAAGCTCCGGGGGCCTCGACGGGCGCACGCCGGTCAGCGGCGGCTGTTGTCGCCGCGAACCGCGCGCTCCAATTCCTCGGTCATGTGGCGCAGCGCGACGCGATGGAAGGCGCGGTCGGCCGTGCCGTAGAAGTCGTAGCGCCTGGCGTAGGCAGGCCGAGACACGAAGGCGAAGACGACGCCCAGCATGCCGTTCGGCATGTGCCAGTAGACGCCGGGCCTCAGGCTGCTGCCGTGCGCCGGCACGAAGAAGTAGTTGGTACGGCGCGCACCGCGTCGCTTGCCCCTGCGGTTGGCGCGGTAGCCCTGCTCGCCGAAGGCCTGCAGGTCGGACAGCACCCGCACGATGAACGCACCCGGCACGTTGCCGTGCTGGTCCAGCGGCGCCTGCTTGCCAGGCACGGCGTAGGCCATCGGCGACATGAGCCCGCGCATGATCAGCGCACGCTCAAACCGCTTGTGACGTCGGGCACCGCCCTCGATCTGCGGCGAGAGGTAGACCGAAGCCGGCGTGCCCTTGTTCGGATCGTCATTGATCCAGATGCTGAGCCAGGGCTTGTCGATCGTCGCCCTGTTGATCTGCACCGCCTGCATCGTCCAGCGCGTCGGCCGATCGAAACTCTCTTCGGCTTCCGATCGCAGCGCGCCGTACACGTACCGGCCAGTGCGCTCGACCGCCCGCAACGTCGCGCGCGGCAGGTGCTTGCGCTGCAGGTCGGACAGCATGCCGAGCAGGCCGGCGCTGTTCTCCGTGAAGTCGTACTCGAGCACTAGGCCGGGACGACAGAGCCGGCGTCGTAGGCTTCGCCGAGGATCTTCACCGCGTTGCTGCCGATGCCGATGCAGAGCGGCAGCACCTTGTCGCTGGCGCCGAGATCGGCCGGTGGGCAGAGCGAGCCAGCAGCATCGCCTGGCCCATAGACCGTGCCGGCCGCGGGGGCCGCGCCGGCGCCCAGCGTGACCTTGGCACCCGGCAGGGCGACGACGCCCTGCTGACCGTCTGCCCCGCCGCAGAGCGCGATGCCGTAGCCGTCGGCGCCGGCTTCGGCCGCCGTGCCGTCGGCCTGCGCCAGCTTCCACTTGCCCGAAGCCGCGTCGAAATAGAGCGACTGGCCAGCCGTGATCGTGGCGCCGAAGATGACTTGCTTGGTCGCGCCTTGGGCGAGCAGCACCTGGGCGGCAGTGACGGTCAGAGCAGCCATGACGATCTCCCAAAGAAAAACCCCCGCGGGAGGCCCTGCGGGGGTGTCTGGCGCGCTGTGCGCCACGTTGACACAAAATATAGCCTAAACTGCCTCACTTGCCTCACGCTTTTTTTGGCCGACAGAACATGGTTTCCCAGCGGCCCCAGCTCAATTGATCCACAGGCACCCGGTTGGACTGCCAGAGCCCGGCCATGATGCGCCGCTCACTGAGATAGATCCGCTGGACCGTCGCGCCCGACGTCCGCATGCCCTTGCCCTGCATCGTCTCGGCGATCTTGTCGCCGGAGTAGCCGAAGGCCGATGCCAGCAGCACGGCACGGTGTGCGCGCTTGGCGATCTCGATCAGCGTCCAGTCGGCGATCGAGATTTCCTCCGGGGTCAGGGCCAGCCGCTTCGACGGCGCGACTTCGGTCAGGGCGATGGCGCCCAGGATGCTGACATAGCCTTTGCGCAGCGGGCCGGGCATGCGCTTGAAGACCTCGCCGGTGATCAGCAGCCGCGCGTGCACCAGGTCGGGCGTCCACTGCAGCCGGCCGCTCGCGTCCTGCACCTTCCAGATCGGATCGCTCACCTGGTCGAGCGGGTCGGCCGGCTCGAGGCCCGGCGCACGCCGATCGAAGACGGTCGTGCGCGGGTTCACCAGCACCGCCGACTTGCCGTCGGTCCTCGGCTTCCACTGCGGCCGGCCCGTCTCTTCGGCCGCAATCGCAGGGATTGTGGGCTGTACCGCCCCGTCCCGGCTCTGTACCGGTGCCTGTACCGCCTTAGACATATTGATTTTCCTCTATCGAAGAAGAAACCGGTACACCGGTACGCCCTATGCCCATCGACACGTCATGCGCGCACGCGCACGCACTACGCCCCTCGTCCGGCTGCCGTACCGCCGTACCGGTTTGCCCTCCGATGCCGGTCGCACCGGCACTTTCGGGCGGGACTCGACGCGGGACTCGTCCGGGACTCCTGCCGGGACTCCTCCAAGCGCGGGGGTCGGGGGGCCGGGTCACGAGTTGTCGTCCTCCTTGTTGGGCAGCAGCCGCGGGTCGATCAGCAGCGCGCGGCTCTGCGGGCCGGCGAACCGCAGCGGCCGATCGGCCGGCTTGGCGGCCGGCTCGCCTGCGATCGTGAGCTCGGACAGGATCTGCGACCGCCGCAGCCCCTGGTATTTCGGATAGTCGCTGAGCAGCCGGTCGAGGCCGGCGTGCCGGTGCGCCACCGCGAGCCAGGCCGCCTTCCAGGGTTCGGTCGTGCCGTCGACGTAGCTTCGCCGCTCGAGGCGCAGCCCGTAGGGCAGCAGCGCGCGCCGATAGTCGCTGCCGTCGTCTTCCCGCGCACGCGCGACCAGCTGGCCGATCGTGAGCTGGTCGCCGCCGCGCCAGTTGGACGCCGGCAGCGCCAGCAGCGTCATCAGAAACTCGGTCGCGTCGTCGATCCCGTCGAGCTGGCTCTGCAGCGAGACGATCCAGGGCTTGAAGCGCTCGAGCTCGCCGACCTCGTCTTCGGTCATCGCGCGGCCGAGCGTCATCGTCGCATGGCCCGCGATCAGGTGGCCGAGCGTGTCGGCGTCGCGGGTGTCGCCGCCGAGCTCGAGGATCCTCGCCCGGGCGAGCGCCAGGTTGGCGTTGAAGGTGCCGAAGCTGGCGAGCGCGGCCGCCCGGAAGCCGGCCGACAGCCGGCGCGCCGCCTCCGTCATCGCCTCGATCGTGGCGAGCGAGGCAAGCGGATGGCCGGTGCGAGACTTCAGGCTCCGCAGCTCGAGCAGCACCACGCGGCTCTTGATCGTGGTGCGCCAGTCGTCGGTCAGCGTGGCGACCAGGGTCACCGGACCGTGCAGGTCGATCTCGCGGTTGAAGCGGCCGCCGGTGGCGCCGTCGTCGCTGAGCAGCAGCAGCAGCTTGAAGATCTGCTGCATGCGCTGGGCTTCCTCGCCCTGCTCGCCCTCGGCTTCCTCGAGCAGGATGGCGAGCGCCTTGTGCTTGCCCAGCTCCTCCAGGTGCGTCTTGGAGTAGGTGCGCTGGATCGGATGCGCCGCCGCGCCGAGCAGGGCGCTGGCATACTGCAGCAAGGTCGTCTTGCCGGAGCTCGCTCGCGCCCGCACGAAGCCGTGCACCTTCCAGCGCGGCAGGTCGCCCAGCACGTCGCACCACAGCTTGCCGGCGAAGAGCTCGCGCGCTTCTGCCGTGTCCCAATGCCATTCGTCCAGGTCGCCCATGATCCGGTGACGGGCCTCGACGTCGACCGGCGTCCAGTCGTAGCCGCCGCGGTCGTCGGGCGCGTGCGCCGGCGCCGCGCGGTCGGGGCCCAGCACGTAGCGCGCGTCGCCGATCTGCTCGCCCGGCCGGTAGAGCCGGCCGTCGAAGAAGATCAGCCCGCCAACATGCACCACGGGCCTGCCCTCGGGGCCACGCCAGGTGCCGATCGACCGGAAGGGCTGCGTGCCATCGTAGTAGCCGGCGCGGATGCAGCCCGCGATCAGCGCTTCCATGAGCGGCGCCACGTTGGGCCGGCCGGTCGGGTTGCCGTCGCGATCGCGCGCCGGATAGTGGCGCGCCGCCCAGCGCACGTCGCCGGCGAACAGGTCGGCCAGGCCGCCGCGACCGTGCAGCTGGCCCGACGTGAAGGAACGCAGCTCGCGCGCCGCGGTCACGAACCAGTAGAGGCCGGCTGCGTGGCCCAGCATGAGCACGGGAGGCATGTCGAGCCGGTGCGGATGGCCCTCGCGCCATCGCCACCACCACTGGCCGCGCCCGAAGTCGCGCCAGCCCTGCCGCTGCCAGGACTCGGGCGGGCCCTCGCGGCCATCCTCGCGCGGCGGCGCGTAGTCGCTGTCGAGCGCGAAGTCGGCTTCGTCGAGATCGTCGGGCTTGTCGTCTTGGGCCATGGGCCGGGCCTGGTTTCCCGTTGTTGTTGTCAGAGAGGGTCGGAGCTGTGGCGGTGCGAACGCCGTTCGCGCGCTAGGGGTGTCCGATCTCCCAGCCCGCCTCGCGGGCGGCTTGCTTGTGGAAGTCGGTCCGGGCGCCGGCGAGCCGGACGCCCAGCGCGTCGAGGAAGGCGGTCAGGACCGCGGGCCCGATCGGGCGGCGGCCCTCGAGGAAGGCGGCGACGTCTTCGGCGCTAAAGCCCATGGCGGCGGCGAGCGCGTCGCGGGTGGCGCCGCGGCCTTCGGCCAAGACCTGCAGGCGGGCGTGCAGCTTCATCATGCGGCCGCCGCCTGCTTTGCCAGCAGCGCCTCCCTCGCGCCCGGCGCGTGGTGATTGTTCGGGTCCCGATAGCTGCCGTCGGTGCGCGAGGCCTCGCGCTCGATCGCCGCCGTCATTCCGGCTTCGTCGAAAAACTCGGTCGGCAGCGTGTCGCTGCAGCCGAGCCATTCGTGATTGATCCTGTGCCCGCCGTCCGCCCAGACCTGGCAGACAAGCGTGCGGCCGTCCCTTTCCTCGCGCCGCCACTCGACCACGCGCACGCCGCCGGCGCTACTCTCCCAGGTCTTGCGGAAGCCGGCGCGCCGAAGCGGGCCTGCGAATCGAGCGAACGCAGTCGTCATCCGCCCACCTTGTCGCGCTCTCGGTACTCGCGGTCCCAGACGCGCCATTCCGGCTCTCGGATAACTTGGACCGGCGCGACGTAGCATTCGGCGTCGACATTCAGCGGCTTGGCCGCTTCCTCTGCGGCCTCGCGCTTCGACCAGAACACCAGGTCCGGGAAGACACCCTGACAGTCGTTGAACACGGCCCACGCCTCGCCGTGCGCCGACGCAAAGAGCTCGCAGACCGGGCAACGCGCCGACCATTCGGGATGGTCGGCCCACACCGCGGCGCGATCGTCCGACCGCAGGAACCAGCGCTCGCACTCACCGCAGCGAACGATCGGCGCACGGCGAGCGACGCGAATGGCGAACAGTTTGATCGCCCGGCCGATATGCACGAAGTCGGGGCGGCCCCACACGCGCTGCGCGCGGTGATACTCATCACCGCGGAAGCCGACGAAGTGGACGCAGGGTCGATCGCTCACGCCACCGCCCCTTCCCTCTGCAGCTCGCGCAGCATGTCGTTGAAGTCGCCGAGCTCGCCGCTGCGCAGCCTGGGGATCTTGATCGCGACGCGGCGGCCGCGCGGCTTGCCGAAGGCCTGGGCTCCGGCATAGGCCGCCGCCTCGCCGACGCGCGTCATCTTCGGGTCGGGATGCCGCTTGTTGCGGTCGGCCAGGTAGTAGAAATCGCCGCACTCGAAAGGCGGCTCGACCTTCGCCATGTTGGCGCGCTGGCTGAAGGCGAAGCCCGATCGGCGGAAGAGCTGCATGCCGCTGAAGGCCGTCTCGATCCCCTCGCCGCCGCACATGGCGCCGGCGACCGGGCCGAGGGAGATCGTCGTGCCGGCCGCGTCGCCGAACATGGCCTTGTCGCGTTCGGTGCCGGCCTTCGTGACGCCGACGCCGGTGATCTTCAGATAGGTGCGGTGCACGCAGGTCAGCCGCCCGTCGGCCTGGCGCTGCGCGCCGATCATCGCCGGCAGCTCGCGCCGCAGCTCGCCGTGCCAGCACGCCGGCGAGAACCGCAGCGACGTCGGCCAGCCGCCGAAATCCTTGTTGGCGCCCTCGAGCCATTCGCCGGGCGGCAGGATCCCGCGGCCGCGCAGGTAGCGGTCGACCGGATCGCCGGACTGCAGCGGCCGCGCCGTCTCCCAGATCCGCTGCACCCGCTCGGCCTTCTTCAGATCCTCGCGCTGCGGCACCTTCGGCGCCGGCGGCGCGGGCCGCGCGGCCTGCAGGTGGCGCAAGCCGTTCTCGCTTTCCAGCAGCTCGACGGCCTGCTGGAAGGTCAGGCCCTGGCGCGCCATGACGAAGCCGATCGCATCGCCGTGCTGGCCGCAGCCGAAGCAATGGAAGAAGCCCTTCTTGTTCGTGACCGTGAAGCTGGGCGTGCTTTCGTTGTGGAAGGGACAGAGCCCGACCAGCTCGCCGCCGCCCGCCTTCTTCAGCGTGACGACCCGCTCGACGACCTTCGACACCGGCACCCGCGCGCGGATCTCATTCGCCCGGCGCGACCAAGCCTCGCGATCGAAGGCGGCGGCGTAGCGGTCAGACTTCATTGGCCAGCCTCGAGGCGACGCCCGCCCAGGACCGCCATGGCGAGCTGCTTGACCTCGCGCTCGCTGAGCGCGGCGCGCGCCTTGTCGCTCAGCTGCAGCGTGTCGACGACCGCGGCGGCGTAGTGCCGGGCGACGAACGTCATCAGGCCGCGCTTCGATCCGAAGACGTCGACCGCGGCGCTGAGATAGCTGCCGCTCGCGTGCGCGATCTGTTTCAGGGTCGGCTGGTAGTTTCCGGCGTCGACCAGGGCGCGGATCGCCTTCACCAGCGCCGCCTTGCGCGCCTGGGCGGCCTGTTCGTCGATCGCACGCCGGCGCTTCGGCCGCTCGGCCAGCAGGATCTGCGCCGCGTCGCTCATGCCGGCACCATGCCGGGATGCGGCCAGTGCAGGATCGGCCCGCCGTGCCAGCGCGCAAAACGGTCCCAGACGTACCAGGCGTAAGCGATCGTTCCCTTGAAGCCTTTGTCGCGACTGCCGTGCGCGCGCATCTTCGTGCCGCGGCCGGCGACGATGACGCGCGACAGGCGCGTCTGCCGGAAGAACTCGGCGCGCCCCTGCCAATCCTCGACCGTGAGCAGCCGGCCGAGCAGCGCGACCTTGGCCGCGCCAAGCTGCAGCGCGTGCATCGCGAAGTCGAGCCAGGCATAGAAGGGCGGGTTGGTCACGACGTTGGGCCGGCGCAGCTTCGTCGTCTTCAGGAAGTCGACGCCGCCGCGGCCGTAGCCGCGCGCGACCAGGTCGGTCGACACCGTGTCAATGCCGGCGCCGATCAGCACCCGCGAGAGATCGCCCAGCCCGCAGGCGCATTCCCAGGCGCCGCCCGGGAAGCGCTCGGCCTCGACCAGGACGCGCGCGATCGCCGGCTGCGTCGGATACAGGTCGTGCTCGGCCCGGGAAAAGCCGCGCGTCCCGCCCAGGCCGAGCGGGCCATTGGCCCCAGCTCGAGCGCTGGCCTGGACGGGCGCGCGGTCGGACCGGGATACGCCCCGGCCCATCGGCCCCCTCGCCGAAGACTTGCCAACCGTTGCCATTCTCCCCCGCTCCACTCTCTCAGCCGCCGCCGTCGCCGGGCGGCTTGCCCGACACCGCGGCGCGCAGGCGCACCAGGGCGCGGATCGCTTCGTCGATCTCGACGATCGCGGCCGGGCGTTCGTCGTCGCCCATCTTGCCGTCGCACATGGCGCGCACGACTTCGGCGACGGCGTCGCCGTGCTGCACGATCGACTCGGCCGTGAGCTCGCCGATCTCGGTGTCGGCCGGCGGCATCGGCAGGAAGACGCCATGCGCCAGCGTGGCCAGGTGCTCGGCGCCGGCCGGCGTCTTCGGCCCGGTCAGCGCCGCGACCTGGGCATAGGTCATTTCGTCGGAGGCCTGCGGGTCGGCGTAGGCATAGACGGTCGAGGGCGCGCGCCCGATCACGATCGCCGCCCGCGCGGCGCCGCCCGCCTGGTCGACCAGGCGACGCACCGCCGCCTTGGGCAGCTCGGGATCCACCGGCTTGACCGGCGCGAAGGCGCGGCGCGTCATCGGGCGCGCCTCGTGGCGCGTCGGCGGGCGGCAGGGCTTGTCATCAAGCCCGGGAGCCCGCACCGTGCAGAACAGATGGAACAGGGGGAGCCGGCGATGGCACTGAAAGACAAAGACCTGCTCGTGCTGCAGACAGCGGTCGCCGGCTTTGCAGTGAGCAATGCGCTGGTCGCCGTGCTTCGCGACAAGGGCGCGCTGACCCAGACGGACGAGATTGCCGTCATGGAGCACGCCCTTCGCCAGATCGACCTGCTCGCTCGGGCTGTGCCTCATCCTGTTCTGAGCGCGGCGCGGCTTCAGTACGCTGGGCAACTCGATCAGAAGCGCAAGGCTTATGCGATGAACTGATCTCGTGCGACGCCAGCAGTGGGGCGACCTGCTCCTGGTCCTGCTCGGTCGCGTTGAGCCGTCGCAGCTCCTCGAGCCAACGCAGGAAGCGCGGGTCCTTGGAAAGGTCCCGCGAGATCGGACGGACCGCGAAGCTTGAGCGATTTGCCGTCTCGATCCAGGCCTTCGACCACGGCAGCAAGCTCGGTGACACCGCCAAGGCGCGCGGGCGCGCACCCAACGGCGTCGGCGCCGCCACCGCGGCGATCGGCGCCACGACCACCCCGAAGAGGAACCCGCGCCGCTTCACGCCACACCGCCCGGCTGGTGGTGCAGGATCCGCGCGAGCTCGGGATTGCGATGCCAGCCCGGCATCGCGCGGCAGCAGGCGCAGACCGGCGGGCCGTCGTGCCGATAGCTGACGACGTCTTCGCCGCAGCCGACGCATCGATAGCGCGCGGTGCCCTGGCGATCTTTGAGCACGACGACGTTGGCCGCGTCGATTGGCGCGCCGGGCGTAAACTCGGCCGCGCGCTCTGCCTGCGGGTCGGCCGGCGGTGTGGGATGGTCGGGCGTCATGCTCGATCGGCCCCCTATTCCGCTGCGCTGGCTGCTGGTGCGGCGTCACGCGCCTGGCGCTCGGCGATCTCGGCCAGCACTTCCAGGGTCACCCCTTCGATGCCGCGCCGCTGGGCCGCCTCGACGGTGGCCTTCCACTTGCGATCGGGCAGGACGGAGCGGTTCCGCCACTGTCGGACGGTCGCGGGCTGCTCTGCGATGTCGGCAGCGAGGGTCACGGGGGCCGGCCGGGGCCAGCGATCGATGATGTCGGCGAAGGTGGGCATCGCGGGAACACTACAAAATGTAGTGTTATTCGGCAACACCCTTTGTAGCGAACACGACGCTACAGTTTGTAGCATCATGTCGACCCCCGGCGAGCGCCTGAAATTGGCCATCAAACTGGCCGGCTACAAGAAGATCGCGCACTTCGCCGAGATCACCGGGATACCGGCGGGCACGACCCGCCAGCAGATCGATCGCGATTCCATCCCCAAGGAAGCGGCCGACATCTACGTCCGCAAGCTGCGGCGTGTCGGCGTCACCCTGGACTGGCTCATGTTCGGGAGAGGGAGCGGCCCGGGCGGAGCGCGACCCGTTCTTCCCGACATCATGCCGGACGATGGCGGCCGCGCGACGGTGCCGATCCGGCACTATGTCGGCGCCGGTGACGAAGTTCACCTGTTCGACGACGACGAACGCCTGGGCGACACCGCGGCCCCGCCGGGTTTCGAGAAGGGAAGCGCCGTGATCGTGCGCGGCTCCTCGATGCGGCCGCTCTATGTTCCGGGCGACGTGCTGTTCTTCAAGATGCGTGAGGAGCCGCCGAAGAAGGACCTGCCGAAGCGGGCGGTGATCGTCCAGGTCACCGACGGCCCGCTCTACCTGAAGAAGATCCTGCCCGGGACGAAGAAGGGACTCTTCCACCTGATCAGCGTCAACCCGACGACACCCGAGCTGCTGGATCGCCACATCGACAGCATCGCGCGCATCGGCTGGATCCGGCCGGCGGAGGAATAGCCCTTCAGGCTGCGGCCACCTTGTCGGCGTTCCCGCAATAGAGACACTTGTCGACGTTCGTCGCCCGCAGCTTCCGGCAACCCGGGCAGTATCCCATGCTTGGCACCGCCTCGGGGATCGCCTCGAGCTGGGCCGGCGACGCGAGATCCGTCCCGCAGTAGCGACACTTCCGCGCCTCCTCAAGGATCTGCTCGGCACAGGCCGGGCACTTCTTCGTCTTCGGCGGCAGCGCCACGGGCGCCGGGCCGCTCGAGCAGTTGGGACAGCGCGCCGAATCGGCGCGACGGGGCTTGCTGCAAAAGTGACACAGGATGAAGTCGTTGCCGCGCACCGGCCGGGCCACGGCCTCGAGCTTCGGCACCGCGATCACCGCCAGCAGGCCGATCAGCGGGCTGAGAAAGAACGCCAGGAAGAAGAAGCCCATGCCGCTTCGCCCCTTCTGCGACGCCAGCCATCCGACCAACGCGCACAAGGGCAGCCACACGAACAGCAGGATGAAGAACATCGCCCCTCCCCGACTTCCCCACAAAACCCTGCCACAGTGAACGCTACAAACTGTGTTGACCATTAACACTACGTTTTGTAGTGTTCTGCGCGCCGGCCTCCCCACGGGGCCGGCCCGGCCGACCGGCCAGCGCCGCGCTCACCCTAGGCGCCACTGTCTTCAACGCTGGCCGGTCGCCGGCTCCCCTCTCAGGAGCCGCGCATGCGCAACCATCCTCTCGACGACCTGGTCGGCCTCGACCTCAGCCCCGCCCGCCTCCCGGACATTGCGCAGCAATGTCCTGACGGCGCCGCGGCCGCCAAGAAGGCGGCCACCGATCACCTGATCGACCAGATCTTCGGCACGCCCCTTCGGCCGATCGTGCCGGCCGGCCTCGCGCCGTTCATGACCCTGCCGAAACCCGAGCCCGCGACGCTCACGCGCGCCCGCATGGCGCAGACGATGGCGAGCCTCATGGCCGCCAACGGCCGGGTGACCCGCGACGATCTCGAGCAGGCCGGCTTCACGCGCCGGCAGATCGAGGATCACCGCAACGAAGCGGCCCGCATCGCCCGCCTCGACCGGATGCAGCAATGAACGCCCCGCGTTCATTGCCGGCGAGCGGCAGGGGCGTGGCGCAGCCAGGCCCCGGGAGCTCGCACGGTGCCCCTTGCGGACCCGCGAACGCCGTTCGCACCCTCCCGCGGCATCAATCCCCCGCCACGTTCCTGATCCTCCCGAGCCTGGGCGCACCGACGGTCGTCGTCAGCGAACGGCAGCCGCTTCACGCCGCCGATCGCGAGCGGATGCGCCACGCCATCCGCGCCCTGCGCCTCGCGGCCGATCGCATGGAAGAGGCGCTGGACAGCAACCGCGCGGTCGAAGCGCTCGAGGCCGCGACCCTGGGCAGCGACGCCGGCCAGGTTGCGGTGACGGTCGCAACGCTGCTGGGGCACAAGTCGTGAGCGCGCCGATCGACTACGCCCGCCGAAGCGGCGCTCTCATGGCACACCTGGAGAGCGCGGCCGAAGATCTTGAGGCCGCGCTATCGGTGATCCCGAGCTACCAGAAGCCGGTCCGGAAGAGGGTTCAGGAGCGCGCCGCCTCGATCCGCGCCATCTTGGCCGCGATGGACGCGAGCGACGCCGCGCGGCGTCGGCAACCCGTCGACGCTCTCGGTGCTGCTGCGCAGCACCTGTCGCTCACCGGCCGGCCGGAGGCCGGCCGATGAAAGCCGCGGACTGGTGCGGGCCGGCGATCGCGATCGCCGGCGCGATCGTGTTCGGCGGGGCGATCCTCGCCAGCCCGGGCCGCGCGGCCGAGCCGTCGCCGGCCAACCAGCTGCCCGTGCAGCAGCTCGACGTCTGGCGCCTGGTCGTCTGCGCCGCCTTCCCGCCCAGGCGCGGCCAGTGCCAGCTGGTCGAGGAAGTCGGACCGCTGCCGCTCGGCGCCTGCCAGGATCTCGCGCGCGGCGCGCAGCGCGTGCTGCCGCCGCCGGCGTCGCCCGGCTGCGTCGTCGACTACGACGCCCTGGCGACCGCGCGCGGCTGGTAGCCGTGGCCGTCACCCTCACCTATCGCGGCCGCGACGTGCGCCTGGTGCGCCGACTGGCGAGCGGCCGCGCCGTCATCGAATTCACGCCGCGCGGCGAGCCCAGCGGCCAGACGGTGAACGCCTGGGCCTTCGAGCTGCACGGCCATCCCGGCGGCATCGCCGGCATCAAGCGCGCGATCGCCGCGTTGCCGGACCCTAACGCGCCGGCCGCAACGCCGGCGCCTTCACCGCAGCAGGGACAACGCCCGCCGGGCTTCCTGCATGCGCACTTCGCGGCGGGCAACGACGACAGAGAGGAATAGACAATGACTTCCACCGCAGCGACGCCGGTCATACCGACGCCCGAACCGCAATTCACGCTGCCGCTCGCCGACCTTGGCGCGAAGACGATGGAGCAGCAGCGGTATATCCCGCTCGACCTGATCCACCCGTCGCCGTTCAACCCGCGCAAGGAATTCGACGACGCCGGCATCGCCGAGCTCGCCGAGTCGATCAAGGTCAACGGCCTGCAGCAGAACCTGGTCGTCCGGCCGCACCCGAAGAAGAAAGAGCATTACGAGCTCATGGGCGGCGAGCGCCGCTTGCGGGCGCTGAAGCTGCTGAAGGCCGAAGGCGCGGTGTGCAAGGTCGAGGAAGCGACCGACGCCGAGTCGATCGCGTTGCAACTGATCGAGAACCTGCAGCGCGAGGACGTCGAGCCGATGGCCGAAGCCCGCGCGTTCGCTGACCTGCAGAAGCTGGATCCGGTGAAGTATTCGCCGGCCCGCGTGGCGGCGCAGATCGGCAAGTCGAAGCGCTTTGTGCTGCAGAGGATCTCGCTGGTCAACAACCTGTCGGACGATCTGCAGGAGGCCATGAAGGGCCGCGACGGCATGAAGATCGAGACGGCGCGTACGATCGCCGCGCTGCCGCACTCCCTGCAGAAGGCCGTGCTGGACCGGCACCGCTGGCGGCTGAGCCACTTGTCGGCCGACGAAGCGCGCAAGACGGTCGCGGATGCCGCGGTGCCTGTCTCAGCCGCCGCTTTCGACGTCGCGCTCTACCAGGGCGAGATCATCGAGGAAGGCAGCAAGCGCTTCTTCGCCGACGTCGCGCAGTTTGACCGGCTGCAGAAGGTCGCCGCCAAGGCCAAGCTCGAGCAGCTGCAGAAGAAGTGGCCGGCCGCCAAGCTGGTCAACGAAAGCGCGCTGGCGAGCTGGCAGTGGGGCGACAACGGCAACCAGGTGCGCTGGAGCCAGGATCACAAGGTCACCGGCAAGGTGTCGAAGAACTGCACGGCGATCGTCTATATCGACGACAAGCACAGGATTCGCACCGCCGAAGGCGTGAAGCCCTACAAGCGGCCGGTCTACTCCTACAACTCGACGCCGAGCTATACCGAGAAGCCCGAGCGCAAGGTCGTGCGCGAGGCCTTCAACGCCGACCTGATCGCCGCGTTTCCCAAGAACTCCAGCGTGGCGCTGCGGTGGCTGTTGCTCGAGATCATCACCGGCGACATGGGCTTCGCGATCTCCGGCCCGATCCTGAAGCGCGCCCTGCCGTCGATCGCCATGAAGTCGGGCTGGATGAACGACAACGAGAAGGCCGCGACGTGGCCGAAGTTTGTCGCGCTGAAGGATGCGGCGATCACAAAGGCGATCCGCGAGATCGCGCTGGCGCAGATCGACGCCGACTCCGACCTGTGGCGCGAGCACCAGAAGGATTGTCCCAAGCTTTGGCTGGCCCTCGCGAAGTCGCTTGGCGTGAAGGTGCAGGCCGAAAAGCCGATCGCACCGCCCGAGCCGAAGAAGGCCGGCGCGCACGAAACGCCGGAGAAGAAGAAGGCCACGCCGAAAGCGAAGGCCAAGGCGAAGGGGAAGAAGAAGCAATGAGCGACACCACCACCGCCCCGCCGCCGGCGGGCGACGATCGCGCCGGCCCGCCCTGGGCGAGCGATCACCCCGGCCGCAAGTGCAGTCAGTGCGGCCTGACCGTCTATCCGCTCTGGGTCGACGACACGCCGCCGCCCGGGACCTGCCCGGAGAAGAGCAACGACGCCGCCGCCTGCCGGCAGAACGTCGACACCGCCGTCACCGGCATGGCGTTCACGCTGGCGACGCAGACGGCCGAGCGGCTGGCCGAAGTGCGCGAGATCCTGAAGGGCCGCGGCCTCGACCCCGACCGGCTCGAGGCCTACGCGCGCGACTGGATCGAGATCGACCGCAACCCGTTCGTGTTCGGCGCCGGGATCGCGATCGACCTGAAGCCGCTGCCCGACTTCCTGGGCACCGACCCCCACCAGGCACTGATCCGCGCGACGCAGATCGTCGTCGGCATGGTCTGGCACCTGCAGCACGGCATCGAGGCGCCGGCCGACGGCAACGCCTGGCGCGATCGCTTCAAGCGTGCCTGGCGCCACGCGACCAACGACCT
>CAYRBQ010000024.1:0-18098 GCA_964422305.1 uncultured Reyranella sp.
GTTGACGGCGCTGATGAAGGCGGTGGCGGCGATCACCAGCGCGAACTGGGCGAACATCTGGCCGGTCAGGCCGGGCAGGAAGGCGGCCGGCAGGAACACCGACATCAGCACCAGGGTGATGCCGATGACCGGCCCGAACAGCTCGTCCATCGCCTTGATCGCGGCGTCGTGTGGCGTCATCCCGCGCTCGATGTGATGGGCGACGCCCTCGACGATCACGATCGCGTCGTCGACGACGATGCCGATCGCCAGCACGATGCCGAACATGGTCGTCGTGTTGATGGTGAAGCCCAGCGCCGCCATGGCGGCAAAGGCGCCGATGATCGTCACGGGAATCGTCGTCGCCGGCACCAGCATGGCGCGCCAGTCCTGCAGGAAGATCACGATGACGATCAGCACCAGGATGCCGGCCTCGATCAGGGTCATGAAGACTTCCTTGATCGATGCGTTAACGAATCGGGTCGTGTCGAACGGCACCTCGTAGGCGAGGCCCGGCGGGAAGTTTTTCGAAAGCTCGACCATCTTGGCCTTGACGCGATTGGCGACGTCGAGGGCGTTGGCGTCGGGAAGCTGGTAGATGGCGATGCCGGAGTTGGGCTTGCCGTTGATGTGCGAGGTCTGGGAGTAGGTCTGGGCGCCCAGCTCGACCCTGCCGATGTCGCGCACCCGCACGATCCGGCCGCCGTCGCCCTGGTCGGTCTTGACGATGATATTGCCGAACTCCTCGGGCGTGCTCAGCCGGCCGACCACGTCGATCGTGTACTGGAAGTCCAGCCCTTTGGGTGCCGGCGGCATGCCGACCTGGCCGGCGCTGACGTCCTGGCTCTGCTGCTGGATGACACGGCTCACGTCCGACGGCGTCAGACCGAACGTGTAGAGCTTCTGCGGATCGAGCCAAACGCGCATCGAATACTGGCCGACGCCCAGCACGTTGACGTTGCCGACGCCGGGCAGACGCGAAAGCTCGTTGACCAGGTTGATGGTCGCGTAGTTGCTGAGATAGAGGCTGTCGAAGCGCTGGTCCGGCGAGTTCAGCGACACAATCTGGAGGATCGACGTCGATTTCTTCTCGACGACCAGGCCCTGTGCCTGGACCGGGGTCGGCAGCGAGGCAAGCGCGGCGCTCACCCTGTTCTGCACCAGCACCTGGGCGAAATCGAGATCGGTGCCGATCTCGAACGTGACGGTCAGCGTGTAGGTGCCGGCGTCCGTGCTGTAGGATTGCATGTAGATCATCTTCTCGACGCCGTTGACCTGCAGCTCGACGGGCAGGGCAACGTTGTCGACGACGACCTTGGCGCTGGCGCCCGGGTAGGTCGTCGTGACCTGGACCGTCGGTGGCACCACGTTGGGATATTGAGCGACCGGCAGGGTTGCCAGCGCCACGCCGCCGATCAGCACGATGATGATCGCGAGGACGTTGGCCAGGACCGGCCGGTTGATGAAGAACGCTGAGATCATCGCGATGCTTCCGGGCGGATCACTTCGTGGTTCCGTCGGGCGTGGCGGCGATCGTGGTGAGCTTCGGCACGACCTTGCCGCCCGGGATTGCGCGGCTGTTCGTGCTGAGCACCACGCGGTCGTCGGCCTTGAGGCCGGTCGCGACCACCCGCAGGCCGCCGGGCAGGAGCTGCCCCGTAGTGATCCGCACCTGCTCGACGACGTTGTCCTTGTTGACGATCAGCAGGTACTTGCCGGCCTGGTCCTCGGCGATCACCCGGTTCGGCACCAGCAGCGAGGCGGTGGGGCCCAGGCCCTTCGGCACCTTCACGCGCACGAAGAAGCCGGGGATCAGGGCCCGGTTCGGGTTGCTGAACAGGCCGCGCACCAGGATCGTGCCGGTCGTGGCGTCGATCTCGGGCGAGACGTAATTGAGGAAGCCCTGGTGAGGAAAGCCGTCCTCGTTCATCAGGCCGATGGTCAGCGGGATCTTGCTGAGCTCCTCGACGTCGAGGCGGCGCTCCTTCAGGTTGGCGCGGATCTGCAGCACGTCCTGCTCGCTCATGTTGAACGTGACGTACATCGGATCGAGGCGCACGATCGTCGCGAGCTTGGTGGCCGTCGATGCGCCGACCAGCTCGCCGACGGAAACCAAGTGCTTGCTGACGATGCCATCGAACGGCGCCAGAACCGTCGTGTAGCTCAGGTTGGTCTGCGCGATCGTCAGGTTGCCCTCGGCGTTCTCGACATTTGCCCGGGCGTTGTCGCGCTTGGCCTTGGCCTGGTCGAACGTGTTCTGCGCCGATACGTTCTGGCGCAACAGGGTTTCCTGCCGCGTGAACTCGGCTTCAGCCTGGACCAGGGACGCCTTGGCGCCATCGAGCTGGGCCTGGGCCTCCTTGACCTTGGCCTTGTACATCGTCTGCTCGATGGTGAAGAGCAGGTCGTCTTTCTTCACGATCGAGCCGTCGACATAGTTCTGCGACGTCAGGAAGCCCTCGACGCGAGCCACCAGATCGACGGTCGCGAAGGCCACCGTATTGCCGGTCAGCACCTCAAAGGGGGCGACCTCCTGTTGCAGCGGGACCCCGACATTGATTTCGGCCGGCGGCGGCGCCATGAACTTGTTCTCTGGCTTGCACGCCGCGAGACCCATCGCCAGGACGGCGACAGCCGCCAGAGTCGAGAGGGTGCGATGAGGGCCAACGACTGCAAAAAGTCCGGCTTCGTCGCTACGATTCCACATGCTTCCGACGATGCTCCCCGCAATGCCGCCCAAGCGTTAGCGCATCCACTGCTGGATTGCCACCGTCGACGGCGGTCACGGGCGCTTGAGGATCAGCGACAGATTGTTCGCCGGCATCTCAATGATTTCCGGCGGCCCGAACCCCTGGTCGGCGGCGAGTTCGGCGACCGCCTCGAGGTCGCGCAGGCCCCAGGCCGGGTTGCGCCGGCGCAGGTCCTGGTCGAAGGCCTCGTTGCTCGGCGCGGTGTGCCTGCCGCCACGGCGGTAGGGGCCATAGAGGAAGAGGACGCCACCTGGCACCAGGGTCCGTGCGGCACCCGAGATCAGGCCGACCGAGGCCTCCCAGGGCGCGATATGGATCATGTTGGCACAGAGGATCGCGTCGGCGCGGTCGACCGGCCAACGCTTCGCCGTGACGTCGATCGCGAGCGCCGGACGCACGTTGCCGAGCCCGAGGGTACGGACCCAGTCGTCGGTGCTGGCGCGAGCGCCGGCGTCGGGATCGCTCGGCTGGAAGTCGTGGACGGGCAGGGCGGCGGCGAAGTGCACGACATGCTCGCCCGAGCCGCTGGCGATCTCCAGGATCAGGCCATGCGGCGGCAGGCGCGGCTTCAGCACCTCGAGGATGGGCTGCCGGTTACGCTGCGCGGCGGGAGCTTCGCGTCTCATCGTGCGTCCTGCATGGCTTGCCAGATCCGGGCGGGACTGGCCGGGCCGTCGAAACCTTTGACGCCGAGCGGCGCCAGCGCGTCGAGGATGGCATTGGCGATGGCGGGGAAGGCCGCGATGGCGCCCGCCTCGCCACAGCCCTTCACGCCCAGCGGGTTGGTGGTGCAGGGCGTGCTGTTGAAACCCAGGTCGAACGACGGCAGATCGTCGGCGCGCGGCAGCGCGTAGTCCATGAACGAGCCGGCGATCATCTGGCCCGAGGCGGGATCGTAGGTCGCGTGCTCGAGCAACGCCTGGCCAGAACCCTGCGCCATCGCGCCGTGCGCCTGGCCGGTCGCCACCATCGGGTTGACCAGCACGCCGTAGTCGTCGACCGCGGTGTAACGCGCGAGCTCGACCTTGCCGGTGTCCCGATCGATCTCGACCTCGACGACATGCGCGCCATTGGGAAAGGTCATGTGCTCGCGCTTCCAGGCGTGGAACGTGTCGAGCGGCTTGCCCTTCTCGCGGCCTAGGGCAGCCACCTCGAGCAGGCCAATGGCGCGGTCGGTGCCGGAGACGACGAAGCGTCCGTCCTCGAAACGGACATCGGCCTCAGCCGCTTCCAGCGCATCGGCGGCGAGCGCGGTGCCCTTGGCGACGATCTCGTCGGAGGCACGCCAGATCGCGGTGCCGCCCATGTAGGTCGCGCGCGAGCTGCCGTGACCGCCGCCGGCCGGGATCGCGTCGGTGTCGCCCTGCACGAGACGGATGCGTTCATTGGGCACGCCGAGACGGTGCGCCAGAATCTGCGGAAAGGTCGTCTCGTGGCCCTGGCCGATATGCTGCGTGCCGGTGATCAGCGACACGGTGCCGTCGGCCTCGAAGCGGATGTCGACATTCTCGTCGGGCGGGCCGCCGGTGCCCTTGATGTGATAGGCGAAGCCCAGCCCGCGCAGCCGGCCGCGCGCTTCGCTCCGGCGGCGGCGCTCGGCGAAACCCGGGCGATCGGCGCGCGCGAGCGCATGGTCGAACGACTCGGCGAAGCGGCCGCTGTCGACCTGGAAGCCGAAGGCGTTGGTCATCGGCATCGCCTCGGGCGGCACCATGTTACGCCGGCGCAGCTCGGCGGCATCGATGCCGGTCTGGCGCGCCGCGGCGTCGATCAGGCGCTCGACGATATTGATCGCCTCGGCGAAGCCCGGGCCACGCGTTACGCCGATCGGCGCGGTGTTGGTGACGACCGCCACGACATGCAGGGCGATCGAGGGGATGCGGTACACCGAACCCTGCAGGTGGATGTACTGGTAGGTCTGCACGCCGCCGCCGGCGCCCGCCATGTAGGCGCCGAGATTGGCGAGGCTCGCGATCCGGAGCGCGAGCAAGCGGCCGTCGGCATCGAGCGCCAGAGACGCCTCGGCCAGCATGTCGCGCGCGGCGTGATCCGAAAGGAACACCTCGCTGCGGCTTGCGATCCACTTCACCTTGCGGCCGGTGCGCCTGGCGGCCCACAGGATCAGCGCGTGCTCGACGTAAGCGAAGTTCTTGGCGCCGAAGCCGCCGCCGACATCGGGCGCCATGAAGCGCACGTCCTTGGCCTCGATGCCCAGCGCGCGGGCCACGAAGTTGCGGTTGATGTGGATGTTCTGGCTGGAGACGTGGAGCGTGTAGCGGCCGCTCGCGGGATCGTACGAGCCGACGCCGCCGCGCGGCTCCATCGGGTTCATGACGATGCGGTGATTATCGAGTGTCAGCGAGACGGTGTGGGCAGCACGCGCGAAGGCGGCATCGGCGCCCGCGGCATCGCCGGTGCGCCAGTCGAGGCAGACATTGCCGGGAATCTCGGTGGCGAGCTGCGGCGCGCCGGGCGCGCGTGCGGCCTCGGCCGTGGTGACGGCGGGCAGGGGCTCGTAGTCGATCTCGACCAGCTCGGCGGCGTCGAGCGCCTGTGCCTGCGTCTCCGCGACGACCAGCGCGACGGGCTCGCCGGCGAAGCGCACCTTGTCGGAGGCCAGCAGCGGCTGGGGTGCGAAGGCGAAGGGCTCGCCGGTCTGCACGTTGGCTTCGGCGTAGGGACGCAGCGGCTTCAGCCCGTCGGCGGTGGCCTCGGCGGCGGTCAGCACGGCAAGGACGCCCGGCGCGCGGCGTGCAACGGCAGTGTCGATGGCTCGAACGCGCGCGTGCGCGTGTGGCGAGCGCAGCACGACGGCATGCGCCAGGCCCTCGAACTTCAGGTCGTCGAGATAATTGCCGTGCCCGGTAACGAAGCGCGCATCCTCACGGCGCTTCGGCGACTCGCCCATCTTGTGGAGGGTCATGTGCGCAACGTCTCCGCGTTCCGTGCCTGTCGTGTCTCGTCCCACCAGTCACGCATCTGCAGGCCCCAGTAGGCAAGTTGAGTCGCCGCGCGGCCGAACGGGCCGCCGGCCCATGACGTGCCGAACGGCGCGAAGAGCTGCACGCGCGAAGGATCGCCCAGGATGCCCGCCACGACCGCGTCGGCGCCAGCCGCGGTCTGCGCCACTCCGTGGCCGCCGAAGGCCGAGCAGACCCAGAGACCCGGCGCGATCTCGCCCACTTGTGGCATCTTGTGCAGGGCGTAGCCCATGATACCGGGCCAGGCATAGGCGATCTTGATATCCTGGAGCTGCGGATAGACCGAGACCATGTCGCCACGCATCATCTCGCGCAGCCGCGGCGGCTCGCGCGTATCGGTCGTGATGCGGCCGCCCCACAGAAGGCGGTCGCCGTCGACCACGCGGTAGTAGTCGCCGGCGCGGCGCGTGTCGGAGATGGCGCCGCTCCAGCGGATCGCCCCGGCGAGCGTCGGCCCGATCTTCTCGGTGACGGCGACGTAGGTCGCGACCGGCAGCACGGCGCCCGCCGTGCGCCCATGGACGCGGCCGAGATCGGCGTTGCCGGCCAGCACGACGTGCCACGCGCGAACACTCCCACCGGCAGTCGCAAGCCGCCAGCCGTCGCCGTCGCGTGCCAGCCCGGTCGCTCCGGTGGCTTCATAAACGCGACTGCCGCGTACTTCGACGTCTTGTGCCAGTGCCAGCGCGAGGTTCAGAGGATGGATGTGAAAGGACAGCGGATCGTGGATGCCCTGGTGATAGCGCCGCGTGTCCAACACGGAGCGCACCTGGACGGTGCTCCATGGCTCGAAGCTCGCGCCGAGCTGCTCGGCGAGCCGGCGCGTGCGGTCGGCGAAGTCCGGCCCTTGGTCGGTGCGCGACAGGCTGAGCTTACGGTTGCCCATGAGGATGCCGGGGCGGCGGAGCGTATCGATCGCCTCGCGCACGATAGCAACCCCGCGCTTGGATTGCTCGTAGAGGCGCCGGGCGTGGTCGATGCCGAGCCGCTCGATCAGGGCGCCCGTGCGCAGCGCATAGCCCGGTCCGACGAAGCCGCCGTTGCGGCCCGAAGCGCCCCAGCCGATGCGGTGGCGCTCGAGCAGGACGACGCGCTTGCCCTGCAGCGCGAGCAATCGCGCCGTGTGCAGGCCCGCGAAGCCGCCGCCCACCACAGCGACGTCGGCGTCCTCCGATGCGCCGAGCGGCGGCCGATCGGGCATGGAGTCTCGCGTGGCGGCATACCAGCTCGGAGGATAGTCGTCGGGACGCATCGTCGTTCTTCTCCGCGATAAGAGGTGGCACAGGAAGGCTTGCGCGGTCACGCCCCGTGTCGCTTAGTTTGCACATATCTCGGAATTTCCGGAGGACGTATGTCGGTCGATTTCGATGCGGTGATCATCGGCGCGGGCTTCGGCGGCATGTATATGCTGCATCGGCTGCGACAGAAGGGCTTCACAGCGCGCGTGTTCGAGGCCGGCACGGGCGTCGGTGGCACCTGGTACTGGAACCGCTATCCCGGCGCCCGTTGCGATGTCGAGAGTGTCCAGTACTCCTACCAGTTCTCGCCCGAGCTCGAACAAGAATGGGAGTGGTCGGAGCGCTACGCCACCCAGCCCGAGCTGCTGCGCTACGCCAACCATGTCGCCGACCGCTTCGACCTGCGCCGCGATATCAGGTTCGAGACGCGCGTGACGAAGGCCACGTTCGACGAGAAAGGCAATCTGTGGAAGGTCGAGACGGACAAGGGCGACAAGGTTGCCGCCCGCTTCGTCATTACCGCGATGGGCTGCCTGTCGTCGCCCAACACACCGAAGATTCCGGGCCTCGAGGATTTCAAGGGCCCGACCTATCACACCGGCAACTGGCCGCACGAAGGCGTCGACTTCACCGGCAAGACGGTGGGCGTGATCGGCACTGGCTCGTCGGCCATCCAGTCGATCCCGATCATGGCTGCACAAGCTAAGCATCTCACCGTGTTCCAGCGTACGGCCAACTACACCGTGCCAGCGCACAACAAGCCGCTCGATCCGGCCTATGTCCGCGACGTGAAGGCGAGTTATCCGGAGATGCGCAAGCGCGCCAAGACCAAGCCGGCCGGCATCGACTTCACCATCAATCCCGCGTCGGCGATCGCCACGCCGAAGGAGGAACGCGTCCGCGAGTTCCAGGCGCGCTGGGACTACGGCGGGCTGGGCTTCATGGCGTCGTTCTCCGACCTTCTCCTGAACGACGACTCCAACAAGGCGGCGGCCGATTTCGTGCGCGCCAAGGTCCATGAAGTCGTGAAGGACGCGAAAACCGCCGAGGCGCTGGTGCCGAAGAACATCATCGGCTGCAAGCGCCTCTGCGTGGACACCGGCTACTGGGCGACCTTCAACCGGCCGAACGTGACCTTGGTCGACATCAGCGACGCGCCGATCGAGCGCATCACGCCGACCGGGCTGCGCGCCAAGGGCCGGGATCACACGTTCGACTGCCTGGTGCTGGCGACTGGCTTCGACGCCATGACGGGCGCGCTGCTCAAGGTCGATTTTCGCGGTCGTGGTGGCGTGACGTTGAAGGACAAGTGGAACGAGGGGCCCAAGACCTATCTCGGCTTGACGGTCGTGGGCTTCCCCAATCTCTTCATGATCACCGGTCCGGGCAGCCCGTCGGTGCTGACCAACATGCTTCCCTCGATCGAGCAGCATGTCGATTTCATCGCCGACTGCCTCGAGGCGCTACGCGCCAGGGGCAAGACGGTGATCGAGGCGAAGCCGCAGGCACAGGAAGCCTGGGTCGGCCATGTCGGTGAGGTATCCAACATCACGCTGCGCTCGACCTGCAGTTCCTGGTATGTCGGCGCCAACATCCCGGGCAAGCCGCGGGTGTTCATGCCCTATATCGGCGGCCTGCCGGCCTACATCCAGGCCTGTGAGAAAGTCGTGGCCAATGGCTACGAGGGCTTCGCGCTGGCCTGACACGCCCCTGCAACGAAGTCGTGGATGATCCAGGCTGATTGACGAGCGCGGCCGGCTCGCCTAGATATTAACCAATAGGTTAAATATATGCGATGAGGAGCACGATGATGCATCGGAGAACGAGCGCGCTCGCCCTGACGGCGGTGATCGGCATGGTCTCGACTGTGTGGGCCGAGGCGCAGACTCTGCCGCCCGGCGTTTTCGCGGCCGAGCGCGACATCGCGCAGGCGACTGCCGGCAGTTATGCACTCGACGACTCGCACACGGCGGTGATCGCCCGCGTCTCCCATCTCGGTTACTCGCACAGCATCTTCCGCTTCGATCGAGCCCAGGGGACGCTCGCCTGGGATCCGGCGGCGATGGAAAAGGCGAAGCTCGAGGTCTCCGTCGAGACGGCGTCGATCACCAGCAACGTGAAGGGCTTCGCCGAGGAGCTGGCGGGCGAAAAGTTCCTGAAGGCGAAGGAGTTCCCGCAGGCGGCCTTCGTCTCCACCGCGTTCAAGCCGGTCGACAAGATGCGCGGCAAGGTCGAGGGCAACTTCACGCTGATGGGCAAGACCAAGCCCGTCGTCTTCGATGTCACGTTGATCGGCGCCGGCAAGGGCTTCGGCGGCAAGCCGCGCTTCGGCGTCACCGCGGTCGCCAGCATCAATCCGCAGGATTATGGCCTGCCATCCTTCTTCACCGACCCCATCCAGATCGTGGTCGACACCGAGTTCGAGCGGCAATCCTAGGAGGAAGTCATGGCTGTGCAACCCTACCTGTTCTTCGACGGCAAGTGCGAGGAAGCGCTGGAGTTCTACAAGAAGGCGCTCGACGCCAAGGTCGACATGATGATGCGGTTCAAGGAGAACCCCGAGCCGCCGAAGGCCGGCGATCCGGGGTGCGCCGGGCCGGAGCAGACTGCGGCCATGGCCGAGAAGATCATGCACGCCTCCTTCACGGTCGGCGGCGACATGATCATGGCGTCAGACGGCATGTGCCAGGGCAAGCCCTCATTCCAGGGCGTGTCGCTGGCGCTCTCGGTCAAGACCGAGGCAGAGGCCGACAGGCGCTTCGCGGCGCTGGCCGAGGGCGGCCAGGTTCAGATGCCGCTCGGCAAGACCTTCTTCTCGCCGAAGTTCGGCATGGTCGCCGACAAGTTCGGCGTCTCATGGATGGTGATCGTCGACTAGCTCTTCTTTTCGACGTTGGCGCTGCGCAGCGGCACGCCGAACTCCTTGCGGCAGACCTCGGCGAGAACGGCGACTCCCTGGCGGATCGTCTCGGGATCGGGGTTGGCGAAGCAGAGGCGCATGCGGTTCTTCGCATAGGCCTTGTTCGACGACCATTCCGGGCCGGGGTTGATCGAGACTCCGGCCGCAAGGGCCGCCTGCGCGAGCTTCACCGTGTCGACCTGCTCGGGCAGCTTGATCCAGAGGTAGATGCCGCCCGCCGGATCGCCGAACTCGGCCGCAGTGCCGAACTGCTCGGCCAGCGCCTCGCGCAGGGTCTGCAACTTGGCGTGCAGGGTCTTGTTGAGCTTCGGCACGTGGTCGTTGAAGTGCTTGTTGCAGAACTCAGCCAGCACCATCTGCTCGAGCGCGCCGGTGCCGGCATCGAGCTTCAGCGCGATGATACGCGACAGCACGTCCCACTTGGCGACGATATAGCCGACCCGTAGCGCCGGGGCGATCGACTTGGAGAACGAGCCGATGTGGATGACGCCCTCGCCCTTGGCCATGGCGTAGAGCGACGGCGGCCGCTTGCCGCTCCAGATCAGGTCGGAATAGCACTCGTCCTCGAAGATCATGACGCCGTACTCGCGCGCCAGCGCCAGCAGCTCGGCGCGACGCTTCTCGCCCATGATGCCGCCGGTCGGGTTCTGCACCGTCGGGATGGTGTAGATGTACTTGGGCGTGATGCCCTGCTTCTTGAGCTCGGCGAGCTTCTCCTTCACGACGTCGAGGCGCATGCCTTCCTCGTCGAGCGGGATGCCGACCACGTTGACGCCCAGTCGCACCAGCCGGTTGATGGCGCTGCCGTAGGTCTCCTGCTCGATCAGCACGGTGTCGCCCTTGCTGACCAGCAGCCCGTTGATGAGGTCGAGCGCCTGCGTCGAGCCCGAGATCATCAGGATCTCGTCGGCCGTGCACTCGACGCCGGCATGGCTCTTGAGCTTCTTCGACAGGAACTCGCGCAGCGGACGATAGCCCTGTGGTCCGCTGTTCAGCCCGTAGGTCGCAAGCGTGGCGCCCTCGCGCTTCAGCACCGTGGTCGCCGCCTCGATCAGCGCGTCGACCGGCACGTGCGTGGCGTCGTTGTGGCCGCCGATGAAATTGTACTTCGGGAATCCGTTCCACTTGGCAGCCGGCGCCGGATTGTTGGGCGCGAGCAACGGCGCGAGATCGAACGGAGCGGTCATGGTTGTTTCCCCTGTGGTTGGCCCATTGCTGATCCAGCCGCCGGGGATTCGCAACAGCTTTGCGGGATTCAGGCCGTGGCGCGGAACGAGTGCGGATTGGCCATGTCCCAGGGCTGCCGCCAGCGCGGATTGCCGGAGCCCGCGACCAGCTCGCCCTCGGTCAGTGGCGGATAGACGTCGGCGAAAGTCACGACCTCTCGGGGCGAGATGCGGCGCGAGATGTGGATCGGCTTGAAGTCGGACGGATGATCGAGGCCGGCCGCGGCGGTGAGCTCGGCCAGCTCGTGCAGCGTGAGCCGGTGGAAGCTGGCGACGCGCTGGATCTTGTCAGGCACCACGAGGGCGCGCTGACGCGTGGGGTCCTGGGTGGCCACGCCGGTCGGGCATCTATCGGTGTGGCAGGACTGAGACTGGATGCAGCCGACGGCGAACATGAAGCCGCGCGCCGAGTTGCACCAGTCGGCGCCCAGCGCCATGGCGCGGACGATGTCGAAGGCGGTGATGATCTTGCCGGCAGCACCGATCTTGATGCGCTGGCGCGCACCGATGCCGATCAGCGCGTTGTGCACGAAGTAGAGGCCCTGGCGCATGGGCTTGCCGACATGGTCGACGAACTCCATTGGCGCCGCGCCGGTGCCGCCCTCCTTGCCGTCGACGACGATGAAGTCGGGGTAGATGCCGGTCTCGAGCATCGCCTTGCAGATGGCGAGGAACTCCCACTCATGGCCGATGCAGAGCTTGAAGCCGGCCGGCTTGCCGCCCGAGAGCCGGCGCATCTCGGCGATGAACTTCATCATTTCGACCGGCGTCGAGAAGGCGGAATGGCTCGAGGGGGAGATGCAATCCTCGCCCATCGGCACGCCGCGTGTCTCCGAGATCTCGGCGCTGACCTTGGGCGCCGGCAGCACGCCGCCATGGCCGGGCTTGGCGCCCTGGCTGAGCTTCAACTCGACCATCTTGACCTGCGGGTTGGCGGCTCCCGCGGCGAACCTCTCGGGGGAGAAGGTCCCGTCGGGATTGCGGGCGCCGAAATAGCCCGAGCCGATCTCCCAGATGATGTCACCGCCGCCTTCCCGGTGATAGGGGCTGTAGCCGCCCTCGCCGGTGTCATGCGCGAAGCCGCCGAGCTTGGCGCCGCCGTTCAGGGCGCGGATCGCGTTGGCGCTGAGCGCCCCGAAGCTCATGGCCGAGATGTTGAAGATCGAGGCGGAATAGGGCTGCGTGCAGTCCGGGCCGCCGATGATGATGCGGAACGGCTCCTTTGTGACGGGGCGTGGTGCGATCGAGTGCGACATCCATTCGTAGCGGTCGGAGTAGACGTCGTAGGTCGTGCCGAACGGACGGACGTCCAGCGTGTTCTTGGCACGCTGGTAGACGATCGCGCGCCGATCACGCGGGAAGGGCATGCCGTCCTTGTCGCCCTCGAAGAAATACTGGCGCATCTCGGGGCGGATGGCCTCGAAGATGAAACGCAGGTGGGCTGCGACCGGGTAGTTGCGCAGGATCGAGTGGCCGTCCTGCATGTAGTCGTAGAGGCCGAGCGCCGACAGGAACGCCGCGACCAGGAAGCAGATTCCGATCCACCAGTGCGGGTCGGCGAGCCAAGCGAGGCCGAAGCCGATCGCGGCGACGCAGGACAGCGTCCAGGTGATGAAGCGTGGCGTGAACGGCAGCGGCAGCGATCGCATGGTCTTGGTTCTCCCCCGAGCCCGCACTGTAGCGCACTTTAGGTGCGTTCGAATGACACGCTCTTGACCACCGCATAGATCGGTTTGCCGGGCGCCAGGGAGAGCCGGTCGACCGACTTGGCCGTCACCCGGGCCACCAGGACGGCACTGTTGCAGTCCAGCCGCACGTCGGCTTGCGCTGTCGAGGTGGGCGTAATCGCCACGATCCGCCCGGCCAGCACGTTCAGCGCGCTGATCCCCTCGGGCGGGTGCAGGCTCAGCATGACATCGCGGGCGCGGATATAGGCGCGAACATGGTCGCCGACGGCCGCTTGCAGACGCGGAACCTGCAGCTCGCCGGCAGTGCTGCCCAGGATTGAAAGACCGAATGTCCCGTCGTGCCGGGACACGGTTGCGTCGAGCACGGCGCCTCCGTCCCCGCCGTCGGCCAGGGGCAGGATGTCGAGCACCGGCCCGACCGCCGTCACCTTGCCCTCGGCCAGGATCACGACCGTGGTGGCGAGCCGCGCCACCTCGGCGACGGAATGGCTGACATAAAGGATCGGCACGCCCGACTCGTCACGCAGCCGCTCGATGTAGGGCAGGATCTCGCTGCGGCGCTGCTCGTCGAGCGAGGCCAGCGGCTCGTCCATCAACAGCAGCCGCGGCCGGGCAAGCAGGGCGCGCCCGATCGCCACCCTCTGCTTCTCGCCGCCCGACAGCGACTCGGGATCGCGATCGAGCAGATGGCCGATGCCCAACAGGTCGACGACCGAGCGGAGATCGGCCGCCGCGCCACCGCCGTCGCGTGCGAACCAGCTGCCATAGAGCAGGTTGCGGCGAACGCTGAGATGCGGAAACAACCGGCTGTCCTGGAAGACATAGCCGATGCGCCGGTGGTGCGTCGGCACGAAAACGCCCCGGGACGTATCGACGAGGACCTGACCGTTCACGGCGATGCGCCCGCGATCCGGCCGGATCAGGCCGCCTACGATGTTGACGATGCTGGTCTTGCCCGAACCCGACCGGCCGAACAGCGCTGTCAGGCCGGGACTGGCCGTGAACGCAGCCTGGAGGCGGAAGGCAGCGCGGCGATGATCGATGTCGACGGCGAGACTCATGCCGGTTGCCGCCTCCGGCCGATGCGCCGGGCCAGGAGCTCCGAGCCCAGCAGGGCCAGCATAGAGATGGCGATGGACACGAGCGTCAGCCGCATCGCTGCGGCATCGCCGCCCGGTACTTGCGTGAGCGTATAGATCAACGACGGCAGGGTCTGCGTTTCGCCCGGGATGTTGGAGACGAAGGTGATGGTGGCACCGAACTCGCCCATCGACTTGGCGAATCCCAGGATGGCGCCGGCGATGATGCCCGGCAGGCAAAGCGGCAGGGTGATGGTGGCGAACACCCAGAACGGGCCGGCGCCCAGCGTGCCGGCTGCCGCCTCGAGGCGCTGGTCGACCGCCTCGATCGACAGCCGGATGGCGCGCACCATCAAAGGGAAGCCCATCACCGCGCAGGCGAGCGCCGCCCCAGTCCAGCGGAAGGAGAGGACGATTCCGAACTCGTCGGCGAGGAAGGAGCCGACCGGCCCGCGCCGGCCGAAGGACAGCAGCAGCAGATAGCCGGTGACCACAGGGGGCAGGATCAGCGGCAGGTGGACCAACGTGTCGAGCACGCTCTTGCCCCAGAAGTGTCGGCGCGCCAGGAGCCAGGCGATCACGATGCCGAGCGGCAGGCTGGCGAGCGTCGCGGTCGTGGCGACCAGCAGGCTGAGCCGCACCGCCGTCCATTCTTCCGGGGTCATGACCTCTTCCGTTCAGGAGATCGGTATAGTCGACCGGATATAGCGCTTCGTCCAGAGGGCGGCGGCGCCACGTCGTATCGCGAACAGCACGATGACGAGCAGCGAAACCGCCGCCACCTTGTGCGCCGGACGCGGCGCCAGGTCGGGATCGAGATTGGCGCCCAGGATGCGCATCGGGTCGATCTTGTTGACCAAGCCGTACCACGAGGCCTCGAAAACGACGGTGAGCAGCGTGGCGCCGACGGCCAGCAGGACGAGGCCGACATAGGTCGTGCGCAGCCGCGCGGGTAGCATGCGCCACAGCATCAGCCAGGCGAACAAGCCGGCGGCGAAGGCGGCCTCGCCGATCTTGATCTTGGACTGGATGAAGAAATGCACCAGCGCCACGGCCACCGCCGGATAGACCAGCCAGTGCAGCCGCTTCCAGTTGCGCTTCAGCCGCCGCTGCCAGCCGTTGGTCGAGGTGATGGCCAGCGCCACGAGCACCAGCAGGGCCGCGAAGCCGATCGTCAGGTAGAACCGCTTCACGATCTCGGTGGCGACGACCACCAGGTTCCATTTCTGGTCGAGCACATAGATCAGCAGGTGCGCCACGGCGTAGAGCGCTGCCGCGACACCGATACGCCGCCTGATGTGGATCAGCGGAATCCAGTCGAACAGTGCGCGGGCCGGCGTCATCGCGAGCGAAACCAGCAGGAGCACCACGGCCCAATCGCCGGTCGCGTGGGTCGCCGAGGTGACGGGACGCGGCCCGAGCTCGTCGGCGTACCAGCGCCACGCAAGCTCGGTCGCGGGCAGGCAAAGGACGATCAGCGTGACGAGCCGGAGCCAGAAGATGGTGCGCTGCATGGATACGGACCGACCCTATGCCATCAAACGATCAACCATCGCTCAAAGATGCGTCATCTCTGGTTGCCGAACAGGAAACGATAGGTGCCGATCGTCGGCGTCGTCTCGACACCGAAGGATCGCAGGCGGGTGGTCGTGAAGGCGAGTCGCGCGGCCGCGCCCGCGGCTGCGACGTCGGCTGCCTCGAGCAGGACGA
The DNA here is from genome assembly GCA_964422305.1 of uncultured Reyranella sp. Taxonomy (GTDB): domain Bacteria; phylum Pseudomonadota; class Alphaproteobacteria; order Reyranellales; family Reyranellaceae; genus Reyranella. Next base: position 15,572 of record CAYRBQ010000024.1, read on the forward strand.
TCCATTCGGCCTCCTCGGCCCTGGGATGATCCATGCTTTTGTCCTGCAATGGTGCGTGCGCCACCTCGAGGTCGTTCTCACCGGCACAGGCGCCGATCATCCCGGGCCGGCGAATCAGTTTGGGCAGTGTCTGCTCCGACAGCCACTCGACCAGCGCCTTGCGGCGGCGCGGGTCGGGAACGAACCGCACTACGGCCAGGGCACCGCCGACCCCGTGCGCCTGGTCGACCTGGATGCGGAGCGTCAGGCGCTGGAAGTGCGTGAAGCGTGCCATCACCGACTTGGTCCAGGGCGTCTGATTGGCTAGCAGGCGAAGGTAGCCGGGGGTCGCCAAGTCGGCGACCGTGTCGCATTCGTAGGTCGCGAGATATTTGGGTGTGGCGCGGACGGCGACGTAACGGCGGGCGCGACGGAAGCCCGGGAGATTGACCCGCTCGTCGATATGCTCGCGATTGTACCACTCGTTGAAATCCCGCTCGTCGCGCGCTGCGACCTGCGTGAGCGTGATCAGCATTCCCTTGCCGTGGAGGGGCATTGTTTCATCCCGCGGTGGCCTTGGCCTAGTCTATGCTGCCGCCTTCCCGGGAGGAAACATATGAAGATCGCCAAGATCGAAGATTTGCATTGTGGCGCTGGCTGGCGGGATTTTTCGTTTCTCAAGATCACCACCGACGACGGCCTGGTCGGCTGGTCGGAATACAACGAGGGCTATGGCAGCGCGGGTCTCACGGCCGTTATCCGCCGCATGGCGCAGAGCTTGATCGGCCAGGATCCGCGGCCGATCGAACGTATCATGACGACGATCTACGCCATCACGCGGCAGGCCCCCGGCGGCATCAACCAGCAGGCGATGGCTGCGATCGAGAATGCGTTGCTCGACGTCAAGGCCAAAGCGCTGGGCATCCCTGTCTACGAGCTGTTCGGTGGCCCGGTGCGCGACCGCCTGCCGCTCTACTGGTCGCACTGCGGCAGCTACCGCTTCCGCTACGCCGATGTGATGGGTCTCGAACCGGTGCGTTCGCTCGACGATCTCGCGAAGCTCGGCGGGCATGTGAAGGAGCGTGGCTTCAGGGCGCTCAAGACCAACATCTTCCGCTTCGATCTCGACCCGCCCAATATGTACCAGCCGGGTTTCGGCCGCACGGCCGGCGGGCCGGAGCTCAATGCCGACGGCAAGGTGCTCGCCGCGATCAACGAGGGACTCGCGGCGTTCCGCCAGGGTGCGGGGCCTGAGATGGGCATCCTCCTCGACACCAATTTCAACTTCAAGACCGAGGGCTACATCAAGGTCGCGCGCGCCTGCGAGCCCTACAACCTCTTCTGGCTGGAGATCGATTCCTACGATCCCGAAGGCCTGCGGCTGATCCGCGACCGCGCGCCGATGCCGGTCGCCTCCTGCGAATCGCTGTTCGGGCGGCGCCAGTTCCGGCCGTTCTTCGAGAACCGCTCGATCGACGTGTCGATCATCGATGTGCCTTGGAACGGGCTCGCAGAGTCGATGAAGATCGCCGCGATGGCGGAAGCCTACGAGATCAACTGCGCGCCGCACAATTTCTACGGCCATATGTCGACGCTGATGAGCGCCCATCTCTGCGCCGCCATGCCCAATTTCCGTATCATGGAAATCGATATCGACGATGTTCCCTGGAAGGACGATCTGGTCACCCATCCGCCGGTCATCCAGAATGGCGAACTGATCGTGCCGACCCGGCCAGGCTGGGGCGCCGACATCAACGAGGAGGCGGTGAAGGCTCATCCGCCGAAGAACCCGCATCCCTGAGAGGAACACCGAGATGGTCTACGAACTGCGCTGCTACACGCTGAAGCCCGGCAAGATGCCGGAGTACCTGAAGGCCGCCGAGACGATCGGCCGGCCGGCCCGCGGCCAGAACTTCGGCGTCAACCACGGCTACTGGACAGCCGAGTTCGGTGTGCTGAACCAGATCTGGCATCTGTGGAAGTACGACAGCTACGAGGAACGCACTCGGTTGCGCAACGAACTCTCGAAGCACAAGCCGTGGACCGAGGGCTACGTGCCGGTGATCCGTCCGCTGATCGAGCGACAGGACCTGCGCCTGATGAATGCCGTCGTCGATATCAAGCCGTCGGACGGTACCACCGGTAACGTCTATGAGCTGCGCATCTATCGCTGCCAGATGGGCGGCGCCGTCCAGTACGGGAAGGATTTCAAGGAAGTGCAGGCGGCGCGTGAGAAGTATTCGCCGATCTGGGGCGCCTGGACCGGCGAGTTCCCGCAGCCCAACGAGTGGATCCATCTCTGGCGCTACAAGAACCTGCAGGAGCGCTTCGAGGCGCGTGCCGCCGCCATGAAGGACCCCGAGTGGCAGGCCTATCTCGCCAAGGGCCCGGCGCTGCTCGCCGAGATGCATTCGACCCTGCTGATACCCACCAACTATTCGCCGCTGAAGTAGTCGTCGCTGCGGGGCACTCCGGTGCCGCCCAAACTCGTTAGGCGCCACCGCGGTGGCGCACTCCCGCAAAGAGGGTTGTTTCATGGATTCGTTCG
>CAYRBQ010000025.1:0-18012 GCA_964422305.1 uncultured Reyranella sp.
AACGAAGTGCCGCCGATGGACCGCGACATCGCCATGGTGTTCCAGAGCTACGCGCTCTATCCGCACATGAGCGTCGCCGGCAACATGGCGTTCGGCCTCAAGATGAGGAAATTCGGCAAGGCGGAGATCGAGACGCGCATCAAACGGGCCGCCACGATCCTCGGCATCGAAAACCTGCTCGAGCGAAAGCCGCGCCAGCTCTCGGGCGGCCAGCGGCAGCGCGAGGCGCTCGGCCGCGCCATCGTGCGCGATCCCAAGGTCTTCCTGTTCGACGAGCCGCTCTCCAATCTCGACGCCAAGCTGCGCGTGCAGATGCGCGTCGAGCTCAAGAAGCTGCACGAGCGGCTGGGCACGACGGCGATCTACGTCACCCACGACCAGGTCGAGGCGATGACGCTCGGCGACCGCGTGGTGGTGATGAAGGACGGCTGGGTCCAGCAGGTCGGCAGCCCGCTCGATCTCTACAACAGTCCGGCCAACAAGTTCGTGGCGGGCTTTATCGGTTCGCCTGCCATGAACTTCGTCGATGCGACATTGGGCGAGAGCAACGGCGCCGTCGTGGCCGAAGCGCCGGGGCTACGGATCGCCCTGCCGGGTCCGCTGGCCGCCCGTGCGCGCGCCAAGTCGAACGGTTCGGGCCGGTCGGTCACCCTCGGCATCCGGCCGGAAGACGTCCATATCGCGGGCTCCGGCGATGCGCCCGATCTCTGCTTCGACGCGGTCGTCGAGGTCGTGGAGCAGCTCGGCTCCGAGATCCTGCTCGACAGCAGGGTCGGACCCGCCACCGTCGTCGCGAGCGTCGATCCGACCGTCCGGGTACGCAGCAGCGACACGCTGCGCCTCTCCCTCAAGCCCGAACGGCTGCACCTGTTCGACGCCGCGACCGAGGCGGCGATCTAGCGCCCTATTTCGGGCCCGACCAGCCGTCGAGCACGTCCCACTTGGCCTTGCGCTGCTCCTCGCGCGGCTTCTTGAAGTCGTGGCCGAACGGCGCGGTGTCGAACGACCCGTAGGTCGGGTTGGCGATCATCAGCCACTGCTTGCCCCAGTAGGGCATGTCGGCCTCATAAGCCTTGATGCGGTCGGCCTCGCTGCCGCGGTAGCGGTCGTCGAAGTCGCCGAAATTGTCGCCGATGTTCAGCAGCACGCGATAGTCCTTGGTCACCACGGCGCGGCGCGAGCTCTTGGCGCTGCCCCAGCCCGGCTGCTCGTTCTGCATCAGGAAGGTGTCGACGTTGCCACCCATCGGAAAGCCGAGCTTCTGCATGTTCTCGCGGGTGTCCTTCTCGGTCACCGCGTCGCGGTTGGTGATGTAGAAGACCTTCACGCCCTTTGAGTCGGCATATTTCACGAACTCGACCGCCCCCGGGATCGCCGTCGAGATCTGGGCGGCGCAGAACTCGTTCCACGTCTTGGTGCTGAAGCTCTGGTTGTTCTTCAGCATCCAGACCTGGTAGCGCGAGTTGTCGATCAGCGTCTCGTCGACATCGAGGATCACCGCCGGCGGCAGGCCCTGGTACTCGCCCTTCTGCTCGCCAGGGGCCGCCGTCCAGCTCTTGTCGGCCAGCGCTTCGTCGAGGCGGATGCGCGCCAGAGTGAAGACCGTGAGCGCATTGGCCTTGTACTCGATCGCACGCTGCGTCCACAGCGTCGCCAGCAGCATGTCGCTCGCCGGGACGGCATCCTGGGACCGCGCGGCGGTGCCGGAGAAGGCCGCCAGCGCGGCAACGAGAACCAGGGCTTTCCGTGCGATCATGGCGCTATCCCCCTCAGCAGCCGCTGCTTGATCGCCTCGTCGGCGAACGAGGCTTCGATCGTCGTGCGCGCGATGGCACGCAGCTCCTTCGCGCCCAGCCCGGCAAGGTCGTATTCCATGCCCAGCGTCGTATGGAAGAAGGGCGGATCGTCGGAGTTCAGCGTGACGCGAACCCCGGCTTCGATCAGCCGATGGAGCGGGTGCGAGGCGCGGTCGGGGTAGAGACCGAGCGCGACGTTGCTGCCCGGGCAGACCTCGAGAACGATGCCGCGGCGCGCCAGCTCCGCCATCAGGGCCGGATCGTCGGCCGAGCGCACCCCATGCCCGATGCGTGTCACCGGCAGGTCGCGGATTGCTGCCCACACGCTTTCCGGCCCGACCACCTCGCCGGCATGCACGGTGCAGCCATAGCCATGCTCGTGCGCCAGCCGGTAGGCCGCCGCGAAGTCGGCCGGAACGAACTTGGCCTCGTCGCCGCCCATGCCGAAGCCCACGACATAGGGGTGCGGCGTGGCCACCATCGCCTCGACCATCGCCAGCGCCCGTTCGGGCCCGAGGTGGCGGATGCAGATGACGATGATCCGGCCGACGATGCCGACTTCCCGTTGCGCGCGGTCGATGCCGTCGGCCAGCGCCGCCAGCCAGTCGGTGTAGGAGATGCCGAGTGCCGCCGGCCGCTCGGGTGAGCAGAACATCTCGACATAGACCGCCCCCTCTCGCGCCGCCCCGACGAGGTAGGAATGGATGACATCGCCGAAGTCGCGCGCCGTCTTGAGCGCCGTGCAGACGCGATCATAGGCGTCGAGGAAGCTCCAGAAATCCGTCCAGGCATAGGTGCCGCGGTTATCGAACAGCTTGGCCGGAAGCTCGATCCCATTGCGAAGCGCGAGCTCGCGCGCCAGGGCCGGCGGGATCGACCCTTCGAGATGGCAGTGGATTTCGGCCTTGGGAGTCACTCAGAAGCCTCGTAGCGGCATGTCGGGGCGTTGCAGCCAGTTGTCGGCTCCATACTCCGCACGTCCGTCGACCAGGTGCAAGGCATAGGCTTGCCGCGGCCGCGGCGAGCGGTTGGGGGCGCTGGCGTGCGGCAGCAGCCCGTGCAGGACGATCAGGGTTCCGCGCCGGGCCTCCAACGCCACAGGCTCGGTTTCCGGCCACGGCGCGGCATCGAGGGTACGGGTCACCAGCTCATCGCCTTGGTAGCCGAACCATTGGCGCAGCGGCCCGCGATGCGCTCCGGCCAGGGCCATCAGGCAGCCATTGTCGCGGTCGGCATCGTCGAGGGCGATCCAGAAGCCGGTGACGCTCGGCGGATCCGTGCGGAGGTAGGTCGCGTCCTGGTGCCAGTCGACCTCGGCGCCGACACGAGCGTGCTTGAAGAGGTACATCGACTGCAACAGCAGCGGCTCGCCGAGCCCAAGCTGCCGGGCGAGCTCGGCGAAGCGCGGATGGCGCGAGAAGCGATCGAACACCGGATCGAGATCGTGCAGGGCATGACCGATCTTGTTCAGCCGGTCGGGAGCTTCCTCCTCCACGAAAAAGCGCACCGCGCCGCCGGACTCACGAAAATACAGATCTCGCGCATGGCGCTGGTCGCGCGTCGAGAAGGCGGTGTGCGTGGGGCGGGGCTCGAAGCCGGCGGCCAGCTCGGCCGCCCGCGCCTGGAGGGTGTCGCACTCCGCCGGTGGCACGAACCCCTCCAGCACGAGGAAGCCGTCGCGCGCATAGGCCGCGAGATCGACCGCCATCACGCCAGCCGCTCCATGATCACCGGGATCGGCGGCGGTGCAGAGTCGCCGATGTGGATCGCTTGGCGCACCAGGGCGATCGCCTCGTCGGCGGCCGCGTCGCTCGCGGCATGCACGATGCAGAGCGGGCTGCCGGCGCGCACCTCGGTGCCGACATCGATCACGTCGGTGAGGCCGACCGAGGGATCGATCGCGTCGTCGGCATGGGACCGCCCGCCACCCAGCGCCACCACGGCGATGCCGACCTGGCGTGCGTTCATGCCGACGACATGACCCGAACGCTCGGCCGTGCAGGCACGGATCACCGGCGCCGGCGGCAGGTAACGTGCCGGATGCTCCAGGAAGTCGTCGGGACCGCCCAAGGCCGAAACCATGCGCGCAAAGACCTCGGCCGCGCGCCCGTCGGCCAACACCGCCTCGGCCCGCGCCCGGCCCGCGGCGGCATCGGGCGACAGCTTGCCGAGCGCCAGCATCTCGCCGGCCAGCGCCATGGTGACTTCGTGCAGGCGCGGTTCGCGCACGCCGGTGCCGGTCAGGTAGGCCACCGTCTCGGCGACTTCGAGCGCGTTGCCGACGTCGCGGCCCAGCACGCGGTCCATGTCGGTGATCAGCGCCACCGTCGGCAGGCCAGCGCGGTTGGCGACATCGACCAGGCTCCGTGCCAGGTCGCGCGCCATCTCCACGGTGTCGCAGAAGGCGCCGGAGCCGCACTTCACGTCCATCACCAGCCCGTCCAGCCCCTCGGCGACCTTCTTGCTGAGGATCGAGCTCACCAACAGCGGGATCGACTCGACGCTGCCCGTCACGTCTCGCGTCGCGTAGAGGCGGCGGTCGGCGGGGGCGAGATCGTCGGTCTGGCCGATCACCGCGCAGCCGACCTCGCGAACGACCCTGCGGAAGGTTTCGATGTCGGGCTGCACGTCGTAGCCCGAGATCGAGGAGAGCTTGTCGAGCGTACCGCCGGTGTGGCCGAGGCCGCGGCCGGAGATCATCGGCACGAAGGCGCCGCAGGCCGCCACGATCGGCGCCAGTATCAGGCTCACCTTGTCGCCGACGCCACCGCTCGAATGCTTGTCGATCACCGGTCCCGGCAGGTGGAGATCGCTCCAGTCGAGCATGATGCCGGATCGCGCCAGCCCGAGCGTCAAGGCCACCCGCTCCGGCACCGTCATGCCGCGAAAGAACACCGTCATGGCGAAGGCGGCGACCTGCCCCTCGCTCAAGGTTCCGTCGTGGATGCCGCGAACGACGAAGCCGATCTCCTCGGACGTGAGCTCGTGACCGTCGCGCTTCCGGCGAATGATCTCCTGCGGCAGCACGGCGTCTACTCGTAGCGTTCCAGGAAGACGCGCAGCAGGCGGCGCACATCGCCGGACGCCGCACTCGCCACGGCGATCGTGTGATCGTGACCCAGCGCGCCCGGCACCAGCCCCGCCGCATAATTGGTCATCAGCGACAGCGCCACGACCTTCATGCCGGCATGGCGCGCCAGGACGGTCTCCGGGGCAGTCGACATGCCGACGGCGTCGGCGCCCAGCACGCGTGCGGCGTTGATCTCGGCCGGCGTCTCGAAGCTTGGCCCGCTGAAGAAGATGTAGATGCCCTCGTGGCAGACGACGTCTGCCGCCCGCGCCGCCTCCAGGAGCTTCTTGCGGAGTGCGGGATCGTAGGCAGCGACCATGTCGACGAATCGATCATTCCCCGGGCCGATGCCGAACAGCGGATTCTGGCCGGTGAAGTTGATGTGGTCGCTGATCGCCATGACCGAGCCGGGCGGCATGTCGGGACGCAAGCTGCCGGCGGCGTTGGTTTGCAGCACGGTCTCGCAGCCCAGCTCCGCCATGGTGCGGATGGGCACGCGCATCTCGTCGATCCGGCCGCGCTCGTAGTAGTGCACCCGTCCCTGCAGAACGGCGACCGGCGTCGGCCCGACATGACCCAGCACCAGGCGTCCGGCATGGCCGCCCACGGTCGTCGATGGAAATCCCGCCAGGTCGCCATAGGGAACGACCGCCGCCTGCTCGACCTCTTCGACGAAGCCGCCGAGGCCGGAGCCCAGAATCATCGCCACCCTGGGTTTGAAGCCGGGCGCCACCTTGGCGATCACCTCGTTCATGGCTTGGCCACATGCTGCGGGCCGAACGACATCGGCAGCAGCTCGCCCAGGGTCGCGGTCCGCAGCAGCCCGTCGGGACCGCAGAGATGGATCTTCATGTCGTCGGCCGCGAACTCCCTGAGCTTCTGCCGGCAGCCGCCGCACGGCGTGATGATCTCGGGCCCGGTGCCCACGACCAGGCACTCGAGGATCCGCGTCTGGCCGGCCGCGACCATGGCGGCGATGGCGCCGGCCTCGGCGCAGAGGCCTTGCGGGTAGGCCGCGTTCTCGACGTTGCAGCCGCCGTGGATCGAGCCGTCGGCAGCACGCAGCGCGGCGCCGACCTGGAACTTCGAATAGGGCGCGTGCGCGCGTGTCCTCATCTGTCGCGCCAGACGGAGCAGGTCGTCCACCTCAATGCTCCTTCTCGTAAGGCACGCCGGCGGCCTTCGGCGCCACCGCGCGGCCGATGAAGCCGGCCAGCAGGAACAGGGTGAGAAGATAGGGCAAGGCCTGGATCAGTTGCACCGGAACTTCGCCGACCGCCGGCAGCTTCACGCCTTGCAGGCGGATCGCCACCGCGTCGAGCAGGCCGAAGATCAGGCACGCGCCGAAGGCCGGCAGCGGCCGCCAGCGGCCGAAGATGATGGCAGCGAGCGCGATGAAGCCCTGCCCCGCCGTCATATCGCGGCTGAAGCCGGCATTCTGGGCGATCGAGAGATAGGCGCCCGCCAAACCCGCGAACAGGCCGCAGAGCAGCACTGCGCGGTAGCGCAGCCAGGCCACCGAGACACCGGCGGCATCGACCGCGAGCGGCATCTCGCCCACCGCGCGCAGCCGCAGCCCGAAGCGCGTGCGCTCGATCAGCCACCAGGTGAAGGGCACGGACAGCAGTGCGACATAGACCAGGATGTTGTCGCCGGCGTCGGGGAAGAACAGCGGCTGCAGGCGCTCGGCGCCGGTCAGCGGCGGCGTCTGGCCGCCGCGCGCGAACCACGCCGTGCCCAGCACCACCGTAAGGCCGACCGCCAGGATGTTGATGGCGACGCCGCTCACCACCTGGTTGCCGCGATGGGTGATGCAGGCGAAGCCATGCAGCAGCGCCAGCGCCTCCGCGGCCACGATCGCGGCGGCCACGCCGGCCCACGCCGAATCGGTGACGGCCGCCGCCGCCGCTGCGAAGAACGCCGCCATCAGCATCTTGCCCTCGAGGCCGACATCGATGATGCCGCTTTTCTCCGAGAACAGCCCGCCCATCGCACAGAGCACCAGCGGCGTTGCCACGCGCAAGGTCGCGGCCAGCGCCAGGGTGACGAAGGTAAGCGCCTCTTCCACATCAGGCCTTTCGCGCGAACAAGGTCTGCAGCCAGGGCCGCGGCAGATGGACCAGCGCGCCCGAGAGCAGGATCACCAGCCCCTGGATCACGATCACCATCTCGCGCGTGATCTTGGGGATCTCGAAGGACAGCTCGGCGCCGCCCTGCTGCAGGGCGCCGAACAGCAGCGCCGCCAGCACGATGCCCAGCGGATGGCCGCGTCCCATCAACGCGACGGCGATGCCGGTGAAGCCGTAGCCCGCCGGGAAATCGAGCACGAGGCGGTGATGCACGCCCAGCAGCTCGTTGACGGCCACGCCACCCGCCAGTGCGCCGGAGAGGCACATGGCCAGCATCGTCATGCGCTTGATGCTGGTGCCGGCATAGACCGCCGCCTCCGGGTTCTGCCCCATGGTGCGAAGCGCATAGCCCCATGGCGTGTGCCACAGGAATACCCAGACGCCGGCGCAGGAGAGCAGCGCCAGCACCAGCGAGAAGTTGAGCGCCGACGGGGCGACCGAGATGCCGAACCAGGAGAGCGCCGCCTGCATCGACGGGACCGATGCCGAGTCCGCGAAGCCGCGGCTCTGCGGCGTCATCGAGCCCGGCGCGATCAGCACGTTCACCATCAGGTAGACCATCAGCGCCGAGGCCACGAAGTTGAACATGATGGTGGTGATGACGATGTGGCTGCCGCGCCAGGCCTGCATCCAGGCCGGCACCGCGGCCCAGGCCGCACCGAAGGCCGCCGACGCCAGGATGGCCAGCGGGATCATCAGCGGCGCCGGCAGCCAGCGGTCGAGCGCCAGCACGGCGAGCCCGCAGCCCAGGCCGCCGATATAGGCCTGGCCCTCGCCGCCGATGTTGAACAGGCCGCCATGGAAGGCGACCGCGACGGCGAGGCCCGTGAACATGAAGTTGGTGGCGTAGTAGAGCGTGTAGCCGATCGACTCCGACGACCCGACCGCCCCGACGACAAGCAGCCTGAGTGCGTGGAAGGAGTCGACGCCGATGATCTTCACGATGATGCCGACCACCAGGAAGGCCAGCGCGATGTTGACCAGCGGCAGCATGCCGATCTCGACCCAGCCGGGCAGTGGACGGCGCGACGTGCTCATGCGGCCTTGGCGCCGGACATCATGAGGCCGAGCGCGCGTTCGTCGGCGTCGGCCGCCGCGACCTCGCCCACGATGCGGCCGGCGAACATCACCAGGATGCGGTCGGCGAGCGACAGGATCTCGTCGAGCTCGACCGAGACCACCAGCACGGCGCAGCCCGCGTCGCGGCTGCGGACCAGCTCGCGGCGGATGAACTCGATGGCGCCGATGTCGACGCCGCGCGTCGGCTGGCCGACCAGCAGCACCTTGGGCTCGCGCGCCATCTCGCGCGCCAGGATCAGCTTCTGCTGGTTGCCGCCGGAGAAATGCGAGGAGCGCAGCCCGGGAGCGCGCGGCCGCACGTCGAAGCGTTCCATGAGCTGGCTGCAGTGCCGGCCGACCGCCGGTCCGTCGAGCAGGTAGTTGCGGCAGAAGGGCGGGCGGTCCTGGTAGCCCAGGATCGACGTCTCCGAGGCGAGGAAGCCCGGCACCAGCCCCTGCCGCAACCGGTCCTCCGGCACGTGTGCAACGCCCAGCACACGCATCTCGGCCGGATCGACGGGATGGCCCGGATCGACCGTGCGGCCGCAGACCTCGATGGTGCCGCCGGTCGGGCGGCGAATGCCGGACAGGACCTGCAGCAGCTCGGTCTGGCCGTTGCCCGAGACGCCGGCGACGCCAACGATCTCCCCCGCCCTCACCTCGAGCGACACATCGTCGAGCAGCCGCACGCCGCGGCCGTCAGCGAGAGACAGATGCCGGGCATCGAGCCGCACTTCGCCGCGCTTCGGGGCCGCCTTGTCGAGGTCGAGGCGGACCTTGCGGCCGACCATCAGCTCGGCGAGTTCCTCGGCATCGGTCTCGGCCGTCCGCTTTTCGGCCACGACCTCGCCGCGGCGCATGACGATCACGCGGTCGGTCGCGGCCATGATCTCGCGCAATTTGTGGGTGATCAGGATCACTGTGACCCCACGATCGCGCAGGACCCCCAGGATCGCCAGCAGCCGGTCGGTCTCCTGCGGCGTCAGCACGGCGCTGGGCTCGTCGAGGATCAGGATCCGCGCGCCGCGGAACAGGACCTTGAGGATCTCGACCCGCTGCTGCTCGCCCACCGAAAGGTCGGCGATGCGCGCGTCGGGATCGACCGCGAGCCCGTACTCGCGCGCGAGCCGCGCCAGTTCGGCGCGCGCAGCCGCAAGTCCGCCAGCCAGCAAAAGGCCGCCCTCGGCGCCCAGGATGAAGTTCTCCAGCACCGTGAAGGTGTCGACCAGCATGAAGTGCTGGTGGACCATCCCGATGCCGTGGGCGATCGCCTCGCGCGGGCTCGCCATGTCGACGATGCCTCCCTCGACGACGATCTCGCCGGCGTCGGCGCGATAGAGGCCGTAGAGGATGCTCATCAGGGTCGACTTGCCGGCGCCGTTCTCGCCGACGATGCCCGTGATGGACCCTTTCGCGATCCTGAGCGATACGCCGCGCACGGCATGCACGCTGCCGAACGACTTGTCGATCCCCCGAAGCTCGATGGCAGCGTCGGGCGTCAGCTCTTGCACGAATTGTTGCTCATGTAGTCGTGAACGACAATCTTGCCCGAGAGGATGTCGGCCTTGGCTGCGTCGACCTTCGCCTTCATCGCGGGCGTGATGAGCTTCTCGTTGTCCTTGTCGAGTGCCCAGTCGACGCCGCCTTCCTTGAGGCCGAGCACCTGCACGCCACCCTTCCACTGCCCGGCCTGCGCCGCCTTGAAGCTGTTGTAGGTGGCGAGGTCCACCCGCTTCAGCATCGAGGTCAGCATGTTGCCGGGATGCAGATGGTTCTGGTTGGAGTCGACGCCGATCCCGAGCTTGCCGCGGTCCTTGGCGGCCTGGAGGATGCCGAGACCGGTCGAGCCCGCCGCGGCGTAGACGACGTCGACGCCGCGGTCGAACTGACCCTTGGCGAGCTCCGCACCGCGGCCGGGATCGTTCCAGGCGGCCGGCGTCGTGCCGGTCATGTTGGTGATAAGCTCGGCGTTCGGATTGGCGTACTTGATGCCCTGCTCGAAGCCGCACTGGAACTTGCGGACCAGCGGGATGTCCATGCCGCCCACGAAGCCGATCTTGCCGGTCTTGGAAGCCTCCGCCGCCAGCACGCCGACGAGGAACGATCCTTCCTGCTCCTTGAACACCACCGACTGCACGTTGGGCAGGTCGACCACGCTGTCGATGATGGTGAAGTGGATGTTGGGGAACTCCTTGGCGACCTTGCCGAGCGCCACGGCCTGCGAGAAGCCGACGGCGACGATCGGGTCCTGGCCGCGCTGGGCAAAGCGCCGCAGCGCCTGCTCGAACTGCGTCTCGTTGCTGGGCTCGAACTCGGCGACCGCGATGTTGGTCTCCTTCTTGAAGCGCTCCGCCCCCGCGAAGACGCCTTCGTTGAAGGACTTGTCGAACTTGCCGCCGGTACTGTAGACGACGGCGGGCTTGATGGCGGTAGTCTGCGCTTCGGCGGCGACGGCGAGGCCGGCGACGGCCAGCAGCGCGATCAGCGATCCGACCCAGCGGTTCATGACGGCTCCCTTGTTTGTTGAGCCGAGTTTGGACCGTGGGCGGGCCCGGGTCTAGGCGGAGACCGGTCGCCCCGGTTTCACCCCTGGTGTCGCCGCGACTCCGGGCACGTTGTTGAGGACCGAACGCACGAGCCCGCCATCGACCAGCAGCGCCTGGCCGGTGATGTAGCTCGCCTGTGGGCTCAGCAGGAAGGCGATGACGTCGGCGATGTCACCCGGCTTGGCGATGCGGCCGAGCGGCACCATCCTGGCCCGGCCGCGCGCCAGCGCCGCCTTGCTGTAGATCGACTCGGTCATCGAGGTGTGCACGAACCCCGGGCAGACGGCGTTGGCGCGGATGCCGTCCGGTGCCCATTCCTGCGCCATCATCTCGGTCAGCATGATCAGCGCGGCCTTGGTCGGGCTGTAGGCACCGCTCGGGAGCTGCGGCACCTTGCCGGCCATCGAGGCCAGCATCACGACCGCCCCCTTGGAGCGCTTGAGATGCGGATAGGCGGCCTTGGCCAGCAGCCAGTTGGCACGGAGGTTGATGTCGAAGACCCGGTTCCAGGTCGCGAGCTCGAGATCGGCCAGCCGGCCCGGCGCGGTGATGCCCGCATTGCCGACGATCGCGTCGATCCCGCCCATGAACTTCGCGCCGGCCGCGATCACCTTGGCGGGCGCCGTGGGCTTGGCCATGTCGGCCTTGAGCGTGAGGACCTTGCAACCGGAGGTGCGAAGCTCCTTCGCGAGCGCCTCCAGCTCGTCGAGGTAGGCCACGTCGCAGAGAGTCATGGCATAGGCGCCGTCCGCCGCAAGCTTCACCGCCGTCGCACGCCCGATGCCCCGACTCGCGCCGGTGATCACGACCCGCATCGCAGCCTCCCCCGTTCAGGGCCCGTTCAAGGAACCAATGGTGGCACGGTTCCGGCCTTGGGGTCGATGGGCAGCAACCGGTCCAGGCCCAGCAGCTTCTCGTAGAGCACCGCCGCCTGCAGCAGCGCCGCCTCACCCCGGGGCTTGCCCACGAGCTGCAGCCCGACCGGCCGGCCGAAGCTGTCGAAGCCGCAGGGCACGGCGATCGCCGGGCTGCCGGTCACGGTGATGGCCGAGTTGAGGGTCGAGCCCGACATGTAGTTGTCGAGCTTCTTGCCGGCGATGGTGGCGGGCGCCCTGAGGTTCACGTCGAACGCGGCCGTCGGCGCGCCGGGCGTGACGAACAGGTCGTAGGTCAGGAAGAACTCGCGCATGCGCCGGTATAGAGCCGCCCGCTCGCGCTCGGCCCAGGCCAGCCGGCTCGCGGTCTGCTTGAGGCCGAGCTCGGTGTTCCAGATGATGTCCGGCTTGATCTTGTCGCGGTGCCGCTCGAGCTGCAGCTCGCGGTCGACCACGAACTGCTGGCTGCGCAGCGCCATGAACACCTCGTCGACCGGCCCGAAATCGGGCGAGACCTCCTCGACGATGCAGCCCAGCTCCTCGAACCGCCGTGCCTCCCGCGCACAGATCTCGCGGATCTCGCGGTCGAGCTCGAAGCGGCCATCGAAATCCATGCTGACCGCCACGCGCTTGGGCGCCACGGGCCTGGCGACCGCGTCGCTGAACGACACGGCAGGCGCGTCGAAGGTCATGGCGTCGTGCGGGCAGAAGCCCGCCATCGTGTCGAGGAACAGCGCCAGGTCGGCGACGTTGCGGGCCATCGGCCCCTGGACCGACTGCGGCGAATAGAGGTTGTTCGACGTGCCGCGTGTCACGCGTCCGGCCGATGGCCGGATACCGACGGTTGAGCAATAAGTGCCGGGGCGGCGCAGCGAGCCGCCATGGTCGGAACCGTGCGCCAGCCAGACCTCGCCGGTCGCCACCGACACCGAGCCGCCGCCGGTCGAACCGCCGCAGGTCAACGACGTGTTCCAGGGGTTGCGCGTGCGGCCGAACACCTCGTTGAAGGTCGAGCCGCCGGCGCCGAACTCCGGCGTGTTGGACTTGGCGATGACGATGCCGCCCTTGCGCTCGATGCGCTCGACCAGCGGGTGCGAGGCGGCCGGCACATGGTCGGCGAAGATCGGCGAGCCGTAGGTCGTGCGCACGCCACCGACATCGGTCAGGTCCTTGATCGAGACCGGAAGGCCCGCGAGCCAACCAGCTTCGCCGGAGGCTTCGCAGGCGGCGCCCCCCGCCATGATGCGCTTGGCATGATCGCGCGCACGATCGAGGCAAAGGGTCGGCAGCGCGTTCACGGCAGGCTCGACCTCGGCGATGCGCCGGGCCGACGCGTCGATCAGGTCGAGCGGCGTGATCTCCTTCTTCTTCAGTCGAGCGACAGCCTCGACCGCCGTGAGACGCCACAATTCGCTGCTCATGCATTTGCCTCCCGCAAACAAGTCTGCCCGACTGGCATTCGCCCGTCGCCATCCATATCCCGCAAACCTAGTTTAGCTGCCTTGAGCATTCTGCATGCGCAAGCGCTCTCCTAGAATTGACGCCGAGGAAACGAACCGATGACCAACGACAAACCCGCCGGCCCGCTGGCCGGCCTGCGCATCCTCGACATCTCGACGGTGGTGGCCGGGCCGTTCGCCGCCGGCCTGTTGGGCGACTACGGCGCCGAGATCGTGAAGGTCGAGATGCCGGGCATCGGCGATTCGCTGCGCGCGCTGGCGCCGCACAAGGACGGCGTGCCGCTCTGGTGGAAGGTCACCAATCGCAACAAGAAAGGCGTCACCCTCGATCTCCGGCTGCCCGAGGGGCGCGATCTCTTCGCCAGGCTGGTGGCAGACGCCGATGTGCTGGTCGAGAACTTCCGGCCGGGCACTCTCGACGGCTGGGGGATCACGCGGACCTGGCTGCAGGGCATCAACCCGCGGCTCACCGTCCTGCGCGTCACCGGCTTCGGCCAGGACGGTCCCTACGCCGAGCGGCCGGGCTTCGCCCGCATCTTCGAGGCGATGAGCGGCTTCACCCAGATCTGCGGCGAGGAAGGCGGAAGGCCGCTGCATCTCGGCTACCCGATCTCCGACGCCGTCGCCGGCCTGTTCGGCGCCGTCGGCATCCTCGCGGCGCTGCACCACCTCGTGCAGCACCCCGCCCGCCGCGGACAGGAGATCGACTGCTCGGCCACCGAGGCGATGCTGCGCACGCTCGAGTTCCTGGCGGTCGAGTACGACCAGCTCGGCGCCGTGCGCACACGCTCGGGCAACCGCAGCCAGTACGCCGCGCCCGGCAACGTCTATCGCACGGCCGACGACAAGTGGGCCTCCATTGCAGCCTCGACGCAGAGCATCTTCGTGCGCCTCTGTGCGGCGCTCGACCTCAAGCATCTGCTGCAGGACCAGCGCTTCGCCACCAATCCCGCGCGCGTGAAGAACTACCGCGAGCTCGACGGGATCGTGGGGGCGGCCATCGGCAAGCTGACGCTCCGCGAGCTGCGCGAGGCTTTCACCCGCCACGAGGTCGGCTTCTCGCCGATCTACGACATCGCCGACGTGTTCGACGATCCGCAGTTCAAGGCGCGGGAGGCCATCGTCAGCGTGCCCGACGGCGAGCTGGGATCGCTCCGCATGCAGGGCGTGGTGCCGCGCTTCTCCGAGACGCCGGGACGGGTGCGTACCGCCGGCCCGGCGATCGGCCAACACAACGAGGAAGTCTATGGCGGTTTGGGCCTGTCCGCGGCGGAGATCGCGGCGCTCAGGGACCGCAAGGTCATCTAGGGAGGATCACCATGCTGAGACGCACGTTCGGAGCGCTTTCGCTCGCCACGATCGGCGCACCCGCGGCTTACGCGCAGGGCGACAAGGTCGCGAAGATGCTGGTCGGCTTTCCGGCCGGCCAGGCGACCGACATCATCGCCCGCCTGCTCGCCGAGGCGCTGAAGCCCGAGCTGGGAGAGACGGTGATCGTCGACAACAAGCCTGGTCAGGGCGGCAGCATCGCGCTCGGCCTGCTCGCGCGGGCGGCACCCGACGGCAGCACCTTCATCCTGTCGCCGCTGGCCGCGCTCGTCATCAACCCGCATCTCTACAAGAACGTCGCCTACCAGAGCCTCACCAGCTTCGAGCCGGTGGCGCGCGTCTGCGATCTGCCGCTGGTGCTGGTGGTGCATCCGTCGCTGCCGGTGAAGACGCTGCCGGAGCTCATCGCCTACGCCAAGGCCAACCCGGACAAGCTCAGCCATCCCTCGTCGGGCAATGGCACCTTGAGCCACGTCGCGATGGAGGAGCTGAAGTCCAAGGCCGGCATCCGCGTCCTTCACGTGCCCTATCAGGGCAGTCCGCCGGCGATGAACGACCTCGTCGCCGGCACGGTGCAGCTCGCGATGGATACCGTTACCGTCACCAAGCCGCATATCGACGCCGGCCGCCTGCGCCTGATCGCCGTCAGCACGCTCGACCGCCTGGCCTTCTTCCCCGATGCACCGACCATCGCCGAACAGGGCTTTCCCGGGCTCGAGGCCAGCGCCTGGCTGTCGGTCTTGCTGCCGGCGCAGACGCCGTCCGACAAGGTCAAGCGCCTGTCGGACGCCGTTGTGAAGGTGGTCGGCATGCCGGAGATGCAGAAGAAGTTCCTGGCGGTCGGCGCGATCCCGCACGCCATGGATGCCGCGCAGTTCGCCGCCTTCCTGAAGAGCGAGGATCAGCGCTGGAGCAAGGTGATCGCCCAGTCGGGCATCAAGGCCGACTAGGAAGCGGGATCGAGATACTCTTCCCAGAGATCGAGATGGACGGTGTCGCGCGGGTTGGCGCCGTCGCCCCACAGCTCGCGCGCCTCGAAGCG
Source organism: uncultured Reyranella sp. (assembly GCA_964422305.1). Lineage (GTDB taxonomy): Bacteria > Pseudomonadota > Alphaproteobacteria > Reyranellales > Reyranellaceae > Reyranella. Next base: position 15,307 of record CAYRBQ010000025.1, read on the forward strand.
CACCGTGTAGAGATACTGCGGCCTCTCGCCCTCGAACTTCGAGTTGGCGTCGGGGAAAACGTGTGCACCGTGGTGGCACTCGATCGTGCCCTTGCGGCCACGCACATAGCGCGGAAGCCGCGTATGGCCCGCCGGGTTGATGTTGCGGGCACGCACGGCGGCGCCATCGGCGAAGCGCGGCATGGCATTGGTCTCGCGCGCCGTCGGGCCGCCGGCCTTGATGATCGCCATCACCTTGTCTGGCGTCAGCGGCGGCGTCTCGCGCTTGGAGCCCGCCGCAGGACAACCCGTCTCGACCTCCTCTTTCGTGACGAGACCGGCGCCCACGATCAGCTTGATGGTCGAGGCGAACCACTTCTCGTAATAGCTCATGCGCAGGTAGTCGGCCGGCGGCAGCGTCTCGATCGTGTGGCGGCCGAAATCGATGTTCCAGCGCCGCCAGGCGCCGGCGGCACGGCGCAGCGCCAGCACGCGACCTTCCCACGGCGCGTGGAACACCGGCTCGTCGGCCTCCGGCTGCACCGGGCCGAAGCCCTGCATACCGCCCATGTCGTGGACGCCGTTCATGCCGTCACCCTGGCGGTGCCGACCATGGAGTCGCGGGTCACGAGATCGGCGAGCTGCTCGGCGCTCATGTTCTCGGTGCCGGCCGGCCGCTCGGGCAGGACGAGGTAGCGGATCTCGGCCGTCGAGTCCCAGACGCGCACGGCGACCTCGTCGGGCAGCGCGAGCCCGAAGTCGCGCAGCACGCCGCGCGGATCTATCACCGCGCGCGAGCGGAAGGCCGAGGACTTGTACCAGACCGGCGGCAGGCCGAGGACCGGCCACGGGTAGCAGGAGCAGAGGGTGCAGACGACGAGGTTGTGCGTGTCGGGCGTGTTCTCGACCACCACCATGTGCTCGCCCTGCGCGCCCGAGAAGCCCATCTCGGCGATGGCGGCGGTGGCGTCGCTCATCAGCCGCGCCTTGTAGTCGGGATCGGTCCAGGCACGTGCCACGACGCGAGCGCCGTTGCGCGGCCCGATCTGCGTCTCGTAGGCCTCGACGACGGCATCGAGCGCCGCCGGATCGACGAGACCCTTCTCGACCAGCAAGGTCTCCAGCGCCTTGACGCGCAGCGCCATGTCCGAGGCGCCGTGGTCGTGGTCATGCCCATCATGGCCGCGGTCGTGGCCGTCGTGATCGTGGCTCATGTCATCCTCCGGTCCGGTGAGCCTACACCGGCAGGCCGGCCGCTGTCCGCCGCTTCTGCGCGAAGTAGAGGATGCCCAGCAGCATCAGGTTGAGGAGGTTGAAGGCCAGCGCCGCCTGGAAGGCCGACATGTAGGAGAGCGTGGCGTCGAAGATGAAGCCGCCCAGCCAGCCGCCGGCCGCCATGCCGGCCATGGCGAACAGCATCACCACACCCAGGCGCCAGCCGGCGATGGTCGGGCCGTAGAGGAAGCGCAGGTTGAGCGCATAGCCCTGGACGATGGCGATGAACGGGATGCCGTGCAGCAGCGACAGCGCATAGATGCCGTTGATGTCGCGCACGTAGAGGAAGCCCACCAGCGAGCCGATCTGGATCACCGAGCAGAGCAGGCTGACCGGCAGAGGCCCGATACGCTGGGCGAGGCGCGCCATCGCGAAGGTGGCCACGATGGCCGACAGCAGGACCAGCGACACCGCTTCGGTGCCGCGCGCGGCGGGATAGCCGAGATCGCCGCAGAAGGCGACCATGTGCACGAACGGGATTGCCATGGCGGCGCAGCAGCAGAAGCCCGCCAGCGACAGCAGCACCATGATGACCGACGAGGGCAGCGGCAGCGGTACCTTTTCTTCCTTCCGCCGCCCTCCGGGTCCGCGCAGGATCGGCGCCGGCCGCACGTAGAGCGCGCCGAGCAGCAAGAGGACGCCGGCCACGAGACCGTAGACCACCAGCGTCTTGCGCCAACCGATCTCGGGCAACAGCAGCCGGTAGACCTGCGGCCACACGGAGCCCGAGATCGCGGGGCCGACGGAGATGACGGCGACGGCGGTGTTGCGGTGGCGCTCGAACCAGCCCTGCACGTTGTTCATCGCCGGCGTGAAGGTGCCCGCGTTGCCAAGGAAGCCCAGCAGCACCGTGTAGCCGAGGTAGAGCGCGATCTCGCCACCGGCCGACGCCGCGAAGCCGCCCAGCGCAATCGAGACGCCGGCGATGAACAGCGGCACCCGCGGACTGGTGCGGTCGGCCAGCCAGCCCATGAAGACGCCGCCCACGCCCATGCCGAAGAAGCCCACCATGTAGGCGAAGGACGGCACGGCGCGCTGGTCGCCGAAGTCGGCCGCGATCTCCTTCAGCCCGACCATGGGCAGGTAGATGCCGCCGCCGCCCAGCGCCACGCAGAGCATCGACACGATCGCCAGACGCCAGGCGTAGGGACTGTCGATGCCTCCCCTGGAGCCTGCCCGAGAGGGCACGGCGTTCACTCGCGCGCCAGTGCCGCCGTGGCCGCCGCTTCGACGTCGAGCTTCTGGTCGTCGTCCATCAGGACGGTGACCTTGCGCAGCTTGCCGGTGAAGGCGAACGGTGCTTCGTAGTGCGAGACCGGGCTCGACCGGTCGCGCCCGATATCGAGTCCCGACCAGGAGATGAAGCTCACGAAGCCGTTTTGGACGTCGAAGCCACCGGCCGGCTCGCCGTCGATCAGCAGGGTCGCGAGATTGCGCCCCTCTTTCCGCCGC
>CAYRBQ010000026.1:0-8246 GCA_964422305.1 uncultured Reyranella sp.
CGCCCGACCATCTTCGGCGGCACGCGCGGCACCCTGAACTTCAACCACAAGCTCACGATGCGCGAGGGCGGCCACCACTCGGGCAACTGGGGCGGGCTGCTGGCCAACCCCGGCATCATCATGGCCCATGCGCTCGCCACCATCACCGACGCGCGCGGCCAGATCAAAGTGCCGGAGTGGCGGCCCAAGACGCTCACCAACTCGGTGCGGGCGGCGCTCGCGGACGCCCATGTCGATGCGGGCGAGGGCGCGCCCGAGATCGACGAGGATTGGGGCGAGAAGTCGCTGACCCCGGTCGAGCGCGTGTTCGGCTGGAACAGCTTCGAGGTGCTGGCCTTCAAGACCGGCAATCCCGACCGTCCGGTCAACGCCATCCCGCCGAGCGCGATCGCCTATTGCCAGCTCCGCTTCGTCGTCGGCACCGACCCGCACGACATCATCCCCGCGCTGCGCCGGCATCTCGAGAAGCACGGCTTCGGCCAGATCGAGGTCGAGCAGGCGCGCGACGTGATCATGAACGCCACCCGCCTCGATCCGGAGAACCCGTGGGCGAAATTTGCCGCCGCCTCGATCGAGCGGACGGCGGGCCAGAAGCCCAACATGCTGCCCAACCTCGGCGGCTCGCTGCCCAACGAGGTGTTCACCGACATTCTGGGCATGCCGACCGTGTGGGTGCCGCACTCCTACGCGGCCTGCTCGCAGCATGCGCCGAACGAGCACCTGCTGGCGCCGGTGGCGCGCGACGGGCTCCGGCTGATGACCGGCCTGTTCTGGGATTTGGGCGCCGAGGGCCGGCCGCGCTAAGCTGCCCCGGATGCTGTCCGCCGACGAGGCCGCCGACCTGATCGAAGCCATCGCGACCCGGCAGGATCGCGCGGCTTTCGCCAGCCTGTTCCGCCACTTCGCCCCGCGCATCAAGGCCTTCATCATGCGCGGCGGGGCCGATGCAGAGGCCGCGCAGGAAGTGGCCCAGGAAGCGCTGATCATGGTGTGGCGCAAGGCCGCGAGCTTCGACCGCACGCGGGCCTCGGCCGCGACCTGGCTCTATACGATCGCCCGAAACAAGCGCATCGACCTGCTCCGGCGGGCCGGCCGGCCGCCCATCGAGACCGAGGACTGGCTCGCTGTTTTTGCACCGGAAGACGAGGATGCCGACAAATCCGTCCTGGCGGGACAGACGTATACCCGGGTGAAGGAGTTGCTGGGCGGCCTGTCGGCCGATCAACTGGTGGTGATCCAGAAGGCGTTCTTCGAGGACAAGACGCATACGGCCATCGCTGAAGAGCTGAAGCTGCCCTTGGGTACGGTAAAATCGCGCATCCGGTTGGCGTTGGGACGCCTGCGGGAAGCGCTGGAGAAGGAAGGGTCATGAGCCGCCATCCGGCGCCCGACGAGCTGCTGCTGGACTACGCTGCAGGCGCACTGCCCGAGGGGCCGTCGCTCGCAGTGGCGCTCCACGTTGCACTCGATCCCGGGGCGCGTGCCACGGTCGACCGGCTGAACGCCGTGGGCGGTGCCCTGATCGAGCGCGAGCCTGCGTCGGCCTTGGACGAGGGTTCGCTGGAGAACGTGCTGGCGCGTCTCGACGGCATTGCCGTGGAGCCCCGTCGCGAGGCCCCGCGTGCGCGCCCGGGCTTCGAATGGGCGCCGGCGCCGCTGCTGCCCTACCTCAAGCCGGGCATGGACTGGCGGCGCATCCTGGGCAAGTTCGACGAGATCCGGCTCGACCTCGCCGGTGCCTTCCACCGAGTTTCGCTGCTCAGGCTGGAGCCGGGGCGCGGACTGCCCGAGCACAAGCACACCGGCTACGAGTACACGGTCTGCCTGCAGGGCGGCTACACCGACAACACGGGCAGCTACAGCGTCGGCGATTTCGCGGTCGGTCCGGGGAGCGAAAGGCACGAGCCGATCGCCGATGCCGGCGAGCCCTGCATCGCGCTGATCGTGGTCGAGGATCCGATCGTGCTGACCGGCCCGTGGGGCCGCTGGCTCAACCCGCTGGTGAAGCGCGGCCTCATATGATTTAGGCTCCCCGCTCCGAAGGGGAGATTCCATGTCGCGCATTCCGTATTTCGAGGTCGACCAGGCCACCGGCAAGCACGCCGAGTTCCTGGCCAAGCTCAACCCGACCCTCAACATCTACAAGATGCTGGCCAATTCCGAGTACGGGATGAAGGGCTTCATCCGCATGGGCAATGCGCTGCTCTACAAATGCGAGCTCGATCCCGTGCTGCGCGAGCTGGCGATCATCCGGACGGGGCGCCTGAGCCGCGCCGCCTACGAGGTCTTCCAGCACGAGCGCATCGGCCGCGAGGTCGGCGTCACGGAGGACAAGATCGCGGCGCTGCGCGACGCCACGATCGAGGCGCCGGCCTTCACCGACAACGAGAAGGCGGTGCTGCGCTACACCGACGACGTGATCCGCAACGTCAAGGCATCGGACAAGACCTTCAAGGCGGTGCAATCGTTCCTGACGCCGGGCGCGCTGGTCGAGCTCACACTCACCATCGGCTACTACATGATGGTCTGCCGTTTCCTGGAGTCGATGGGCGTCGACGGCGAGGAAGGCCAGGCGGAGTGGCTCAAGACGGCCAAGCTGTAAGCGTAGGAGTTCGAGAGATGGCGTACCGCGTTCTGATCGCGCAGTTCATGCACGAGACCAACACCTTCAGCAAACTGCCGACGACGCTGGAGGACTACCGGAAGCGCTGGCTGATCGCGGGCGAGGAGATGGTGCCGCGCTTCACCGGTACCAGGAACGAGGTCGGCGGCTACATCGACGCGGTGAAGAAGTACGGCTGGGATCCGGTATGGGGCGGGGCGGCCAACGCCACGCCCTCGGGCACACTGACGAAGGAAACCTGGGAGCATATCCGCGACATGATCGTCGGCGCCGCCAAAAAGGCCGGCAAGCTCGACGCGATCTGCCTGTCGCTGCACGGCGCGGCCGTCACGGCGACCGAGGACGATGCCGAGGGCGCGCTGCTCGAGGCGCTACGCGGCGTGGTCGGGCCTGAGATTCCCGTGGTCGCCACGCTCGACCTGCATGCCAACGCCACCAAGAAGATGGCCCGGCATGCGAATGCGCTGGTGAGCTACCGGACCTATCCGCACATCGACGGCTACGAGCGGGCGGTGCAGGCCGCGGCGCTGGTGCAGGAGGCGCTGGAGGGCAGGAAGAAGCCCCGCTGCCTGTTGGTGCAGCCGGCGATGCTGGAGGGCGCCGATCACGGCCGCACGACCCAGCCCGGCCTGATGCGCGAGCTGCTGGCCCAGGCCGACAAGTTCGAGACGGAGCCGGGCATCAACGTGGTTTCGATCCAGGCGGGCTTCACCTGGTCCGACATCCCCTACACGGGTCCTTCCGTGGCGGTGAGCTACGAGCCCGCCGCCGAGGCGCGGGCGAAGGCGGTGGCGGCGGCGATGCTCGACGAGATCTGGAAGCGGCGCGACGAGAGCTCGTCGGACTACCGGCCGATCTCTGACGCTATCGCGGCGGCGCGCGCAGGTGTCGGCAAGGACGGCCCGCTAGTCGTGGCCGACGGCACCGACAATCCGGGTGGTGGTGGCTACAATGACACGACGCCGGTGCTGCAGGCTCTGCTCGACGCCAAAGTCGAGAACGTGGCGTTCGGCACGATCTTCGATCCCGGCACGGTGCAGCAGGCCATGAAGGCGGGCGTCGGCGCGGAGATCGACGTCGTGCTGGGCGGCCATACCGACCCGTCGATGGGCGGGCCGGTGAAGGCCAAGGCGGTCGTGAAGATGCTGTCCGACGGCAGCTTCAGGAACGACGGACCGATGAACGCCGGCGTCGAGACCTCGATGGGACCGACGGCGGTGCTGCGTATCGGCGGCATCGATGTGGTCACCATCTCCAACCGCATCCAGACCATCGACCTGCAGGTGTTCCTGAGCCAGGGCATCGACCCGCGCAGCAAGAGCGTGGTGGTGGTGAAGAGCGTGCAGCATTTCCGGGCGGCTTACGCGCCCATCGCGCGCGAGATCGTATTGGTCGACTCCGGTGGCATCTGCTCGCCCGACATCTCGCGGCTGAAGTTCACCAAGCTCCGCCGGCCGATCTGGCCGCTCGACGGCGTCAACGATCCCTATGCGGGACAGCGGGCATGAGCTTCACCTTCCAGGGACCGCTTCCCGGTGCGTCGTTCGGCACGGTTGCGAGCCTGGGCGGTGGCGCGAAGGAGATCGTGGCCGCGGCCGAGCGCGATCCCGCTTCTCTGCCGGCGGCGCTGGCCGACGCCAAGGGCCTGATGCTGATCCGGGGCATGAACGGGATTGCGGGCGATCCAAGCCTGCTCATTCGCTTGAGCCGCGTGTTCGGACCCGAGGTCGAGGACTACCGCCACACGCTCACCAACCTGTCGTCGGTGCACACCGAGGTGCCGGAGATCCTGCTGGTCTCCAACATGCCGCCGGTGAGCAAGCAGCCGCCCAAGCGGCCCGACCCGCCGCTGGCCGCCGATGGCCTGATCCCGGTCCAGTATCCGCATCAGAAAGGCTGGCACACCGACCAGAGCTATCGCCGCCCGCCGCCCGACATCTCGCTGTTCTATGCCGTGACGCCGTCGCGGCCGGATACCGGGCAGACGCTGTTCGCGAACGGCATCCTGGCCTATGCGGCTCTCCCACCGGCGCTGCGCGCCAAGGTCGACACGCTGGAAGGCCTGCACGCCCAGCCGGGCAGCGGCCGTTCGCGCGAGGCGGCACTGGCGGGCCGCACGCCGCGCGCCTTCGCCGTCCACGAACGCTCGCAGCGGCAGCCCGTGGTGCGTACGCATCCCGTGACGGGCGAGAAGGCGCTCTATCTCTGCGAATGGGGCCAGATGGACTGGTTCGAGGGTCCGTTCGTCGGCATGGAGAAGGGGCCGCACGGCGAGGGTGCGAAGCTGCTCGACGAGATCATGTCGTTCCTGACCGAGCGGCGCTTCTGCTACGCCCACGAATGGACCGAGGGCGATCTCCTCGTGTGGGACAATCGCTGCCTGATCCATGCCGCGACCTGGTTCGACGGCGAGGCCGAGGGCCGCCTGATGTGGCGGACCACGGTGCACGGCAATCCCGGCGTGCAGTACGCAGGCGAAAGGAAGAGCTGGCTGCCTGCGGCTTAGGAGCCGCCTAGACGACGCGGGTCATCCCGGCGGATTCCAGCACGGCGCGCGGCACCATGAGGCGTGCGCACATGACCGGCCGCGGCGAGGTGCCTACCCGCAGCTCGCCGGTGATGCCCAGCAGCATATAGGCCTCCTCGCGGCTGAGCGGCGTGCGGCTCGCCACGAAGTCGACGGCGCCGCGCGAGGCGTCCTCGGTGGCGGCTTCCACGGTCGGCCCCCAGCCCAGGATCTGGATCGTGTCGGGCTGCTCGATGATCGGCCGGTCGAGCTTCACGTCCTTGTTGAGGCCGATGCGTGCGCGCACCGACGCGCTGCATTCGATGCCGGTGCCCGAGATGATGCCGTCGCTGATCACGGCGTGCGGGTCGGCGAAGAAGACTTGCGCACCGGGATGGATCACCGGCAGATGGACTCGCGAGCCCACACCAACGTCCTTCTGGTCGAAGTCGCCGCCGTAGGCGCCGGCATAGGAGGGCTTGTAGCCCTCCGGCGGCATGGTCGAGATCGTGCCGAGGTTGGGATAGAGCGGGATCGGGATACGGTCGGCGAACCATGCCTTGCCGTCGCGCACCGGGCAGGAGAGCGCCTTGGGATCGGCGAACTCCTCCTTGAGTACGCCGAACTGCTTGAGGATGGCCGTGACGCCGTCGACCCGCGGCGAGATCTCCAGCAGGTCGATGGCCACCGCGTCGCCCGGCTCGGCGCCGTGCACGATGATCGGCCCGGCGATCGGCGTCAGCGGATGGCCCTCGCACTCCGGCGTGAAGGGTGTCGGAATCGTCTTCACGTCCGGCACCTCGGCGAGCGAGCCCAGCACCTCGACGCGGAACTCCTCGCCGGGCTCCACCTTCATGAGCGGCGGCGTGTTGGGATTGATGCTGAAGAGATACGAGTGCTTGTAGGCCATGGCGTTTCTTCCTCCGCCATGGAGTGTGCCGCGGGGCGGCGGCCCTTGGCGAGCGTCTAGGTTTTCTTCTGGCGGAAGAACGTCGTCAGCGCGTAGCGCCGGCCGCGCGTCACGGGACCGACCTTGTGCAGCAGCGAGCAGGAGAAGACGGCGGCTGCGCCGGCGGGCGGGCTGACGCGCACGCCGGCATACTCCGGGAACACCAGCTCGCCGCCCTCGAAATCGTCGTTGAGGTTCAGCGACACGGCGAAGGCGCGGTCGGCCGTGGTGGGCGCGCCGTTGTCGCGGTGGGCGGCGAAGAAGTGCTGCCCCTCCGCGCTGTAGGACAGCACGACATGCGCGTCGAAGGTGAACTGATGGTCGAAGGCGAAGACCTTGGTGAGCTCGGGCCCGATGCGATAGGCGAGGCGGTCGGACACCGCCTTCTGCATCATCGGCTCGACGATCGTGTAGTCCTCGGTGCGCTTCAGCTTCGCCATGTCGACGTTGCCGTAGCGGCTCGAGACGCCACTGTCCCTGTGGTCGCCCTTGCCCCACAGCCGGATGAGCTGGGTGCAGAAATCGGTCTCGAAGACACGCGGCAGGACAAGCACCGGCGCCATCGCCGTGTCCAGCAGGAGGCCGGCGCCTCCGTCGGCCCGCACCGAGGTGGCCAGCGCGCCGATGCCCTCGGCTGCCGCGGCGAGCGCACGGGTCTCGAAGGTCGAGGCCACGCGCTGGTTGGGATCGAGCACGATCACGCGCTGGCGCAATCCCATCCCCTGGCCGAAGCCCACGGCGCCGCCGTGCGAGAGAAGTGCGGGCAGGAACTGCGCCTTCTCGTCGACCAGCAGCAGCGGTGCCTCGGGCTCGGCTCCGAGCTTCTTCCACTGTGCGGCGGCCGTCTTGGGCTCGTTGGCGGCGAGGACGACGAGGGCCGTCGAGGCGGCGGTGCAGGCCGCGCGCAGGGCGGCAAAGGGCTCGGCATCGACGGCGGAAAGATCGGCGACGGCCAGCAGGGCCACGGGATCGCCGTTGAACGACCAGATGAACTTCCGGAGCTTCCCGTCCAGGCCCGGCAGCACGAAGTCGGGAAGCCGGTCGCCGGGGCGAAGGGAGAGCGCGCTGGTCATGACGCCTGTATAAGCAGTCTGGTCGCGACCCTGAAGGAAATTGACATGGCGAGACGCGTGGAAGGCAAGGTGGCCGTGGTCGTTGGTGCCGGGCAGACGCCCGGCGAGACCGTCGGCAACGGACGCGCGATCGCGCAGCTCCTGGCCCGGGAGGGCGCCACCGTGCTCTGCGTGGACCGGCACGGCGAGCGCGCCGAGGAGACCGCCGGGATCATCGCCGGCGAGAAGGGCGCGGCATCGTGGCTGGCCGCCGACATCACCGCCGCCGCGGACTGCGCGCGCATCGTCGCGGAGGCGCGCTCCCGCCACGGCCGGCTCGACATCCTGATCAACAATGTCGGCATCGGCGGCGGCGGAGACGCGCCGGCGCACCGGCTCGAGGAGAAGGCCTTCGACCGCATCATGTCCGTCAACCTCAAGGGCATGTGGCTCACCATAAAGGCCGCGATCCCCGCGATGCGCGAGCAGGGCGGCGGCGCCATCGTCAACATCTCCTCGCTCGCGGCGCTGAGCGGTGCGACCCAGATGGCCTACGAGGTCTCGAAGGCCGCGGTGAACCGCCTGACGACGAGCGTGGCGCAGTCCAACGCGCGCTACGGCATCCGGGCCAACGGCATCATGATGGGCTTCATGGACACGCCCATGGCCGTCACCGGCATCGCGCAGGCCACGAAGCGGAGCACGGCGGACGTCCGCGCCGAGCGTGACGCGCGTGTGCCGCTCAGGGGCAAGATGGGGACGGGCTGGGACACGGCCTACGCCGCTCTCTACCTCGCCTCCGACGAAGCGGGCTTCGTGACCGGCGAGATCCTGCGCGTCGACGGCGGCATGGGGCTGGGAGCGGTCTAGATGAGCGGCACCGAACAGTTCCTGTTCGCCTGCGGAGACTTCCAGGAAGCCGCAGTCCAGGAGCGGGTCTTCGGCCACCGCCTGTCGGGCAAGCCGGATGCCCTCGTCGGCTATCGTCGAGAGCCTTTCGTGCAGCCCGCGACCGACGCGAACGAGCGCGTGGAGGGGATGGTGTTCAGGGTGACGGACGCATCGCCGTTCAAGGGTGAAGACCGCGTCGGGCGTGCTCGCCTGGGTCTATCTCCG
>CAYRBQ010000026.1:8346-17995 GCA_964422305.1 uncultured Reyranella sp.
ATCGCCGTTCAAGGGTGAAGACCGCGTCGGGCGTGCTCGCCTGGGTCTATCTCCGGCAGATTTGACCGCTGTTCAGCGCGGCGCTTCGACCGCGCGTGCCAGGATGTCGGCCACGAAAACGGTGCCCTGCTCGGTCCAGTGGCCGTCGCTCAGGCGATACATGCCAGACTTGCCCAACAGAGCATCGCGCAGGTCGACGAATTCCATCTTCTTCTCGCGCAGGGTCTCCGCCAGACGCCGGTGTCGTGCATCGGCGTCGAGGCTGAAACTGTAGTAGTTGGGCCAAGGCCGCCAGTAGTCCACATAGCGCGGATCGACCACGCCGGTCGGGGCCAGGGCCACGATCAGCCGCGTGCCGTTCGCTCTGGCGAGCTTCTCGGCGCCGACCAGCCAGCTCAACGTCTCGTGCACCTTGGCCATGCCGGCGGTGCGATCGGCATGGGCCATGTCGCGGGCCATCTCCCACGTGCCGGTCTCCCAGTTGACCATGCCGGAGGGCAGCCAGCCCGGCAGATATTCGCGATCGACCGGCCGCTTCTCGAAGGCGCCCCAGAAGCTGCCGTCGTTGCGCCCGAGAATCTCGCGGACGGCCGGCAGTGGCACGGTGGGCTGGTAGTGCTCGTGGACGTAGCGGCTCACGAGGTCGAGCCGTTCGGCGGGCGGCATCTGCGTCCACTCGGCGAGGGTGGCGATCTCGTTGGGCGTGCGCGGGCTGCCGCGTCCCACCTCGGAGAGGCCGAGGCGATTGACGGCGAGCCAGGTCGTGCGCGGCGCCACGGCGCCCAGCAGGGACGGTAGGGGTCGCTCGGTGATCCAGGGCAGGTCGCCCGGCCCATCGAGCGCGTTGGCGATGAAGTCGTTGCCGGCATAGACCACGACCACGATGACGTCCGGCTTGAGAAGCAGCGCGATGTCACGGATGCGGTAGTAGTAGTGCTGCGGGTTGGTGCCGAGGACACCGAAGTTGATGGCCTCGATGTCCGTCCGTCCGCCGGCAGCCCAGCGCTGCTCCATGCGTTCGGGAAGAGGGGCGCTGACGAAGAAGCCTTCCACGAAGCTGTCGCCCACAATCACCGACCGCAGCTTCACACCGGCGGGCCGGGCGAACGAACGTGCGCGGTCGCGCATGCCCCAGTCGTTGTAGGTGGGGACCAGGGCCGGGTCCTCGACGAAGGCCCGCGCCAGCGCCTGACGCACCGATTCGGCGGAGACCGGTCGCAGTTCGCGCGCCGGGTATGACGGGACCATGAAGGAGGAGATGAGCTCGGTGCCGCCCCAGAGGGCCGCGATCAGGATGAGGCCGTAGGCCGGCCAGAACCATGCTCTCGGATTCACGACGTGGTCTCTGCGCGGGATGTCGTCGAGGTTCGAGAGGTCCATTCCGCGAGGGGAATGGTGGGCGCTGTAGGGATTGAACCTACGACCCCACCCGTGTGAAGGGTGTGCTCTCCCGCTGAGCTAAGCGCCCGGAAGGGGCGCGTATAGGGCCTTGAAGCGAGGCCGTCAACGCCCTGCTGCGGCGAGCTTTTCCAGGGCGGCGGGCAGGGCGTCGAAGCGGTCGATGACGGCGTCCGCACCGAGCTCGCTGGCGGGTTTCAGCGTGTAACCCCAGCTCACCAGAACCGAGGGAATACCGGCGCCGCGCGCGGCCTCGGCGTCGTGGGTCGAATCGCCGATCATCACGGCGCGGCGCGGATCGCCGCCCATGCGCTCGATCAGCATCAGGATGTGCCGCGGGTCGGGCTTGCGGACCGGGAAGCTGTCGGCGCCGGCCACGTCGCTGATCGGCGGCATGAGCTTCAGGTGCTCCAGGATGATGCGCGAGGGCTTCTCGAACTTGTTGGTGCAGACGCCCTGCCTGAGGCCCATGCGGTCGAAGCGGGCGACCACTTCGGGCACGCCCTCGAAGGCGGTCGTGTGGCTGATAGGGTCGGCCTCGTAGTAGCGCACGAACTCGGCGGTGACGGCCGTGAGGGTGGCGTCGTCCAGGCTCCTTCCGTGCTTGGCGAAGGCCTTGCCCATGGTGACCTTGCTGCCCTGGCCCATGAACACCCTGAGGTCGTCCTCGGTCACGGGACCGAGGCCGTGATCGGCCAGCACGCTGCTGACGGCGAGCTGCATGTCCTTGGCGCTGTCGATCAGGGTGCCGTCGAGGTCGTAGACCACGGTGTCGAAGCGGGTGGCGATCAGGTTGTCGGCATTGGGGTGCATGCAATGATCTCTAGCATATCCGCCTTGCCCGTCCGCCAGCCCCGTGGCATCCGACGGACATGAAGCAGCCCATCGCCGTGGTCGTGCTGGCAGCCGGCGCCGGTACCCGCATGAAATCGGCTCTCCCGAAGGTCCTGCACCCGCTGGCCAACCGGCCGATGGTGCGCCACGTGCTGGCCAATGCCGAGGCGTTGAAGCCCGCTCGGGTCGTTGGCGTGATCGCGCCTGGAGCCGCGGCCGTGGCCCAGGCCTTCGCACCGTATCCCACGGTCGTGCAGGCCAAGCCGCTGGGCACCGGCCATGCCGCAAAGACCGCGCTCGGCGCCCTCAAGGGCCACGCCGGTCCGGTGCTGGTGGTGTTCGGCGACGCGCCGCTGGTCACAACCGATACGCTTAAGCGCCTCGTGACGGCCTGCGCCCGCGGGAAGGCGGCGGTCGGCGTGCTGGGCTTCGTCGCGGCAGACCCGTCGCCCTACGGTCGCCTGATCGTGCGGCGTGGCGTCCTAGAGAAGATCGTCGAGAGCAAGGACGCCGACGAGGTCGAGCGCGCGATCGACTTCTGCAATTCCGGCGTGATGTGCCTCGACGGCAGGCTGATCGGCGCGCTGTTGGGCGCGATCAAGAACGACAACGCCAAGCGCGAGTTCTATCTCACCGACGCGGTCGGCGTCGCCCGCGCCGCCGGCCACAAGGCGATCGCCGTCGAGGGACCGGAGGCCGAGTTCCAGGGCATCAACTCGCGCGCCGAGCTGGCTGTGGCAGAGCGCGCGCTGCAGCATCGGCTGCGCGCGGCGGCCATGGCGGGCGGGGTCACCATGACCGATCCCGAGACGGTGTGGCTGTCGGCCGACACGAAGATTGCCAACGACGTCACGATCGGGCCGAACGTGCGGTTCGGTCCGGGCGTCACCGTGGCGTCGAACGTGGAGATCAAGGCGTTCTGCGACATCGAGGGCGCGCGGATCGGAAAGGGCGCGATCGTGGGTCCATTCGCCCGCATCCGGCCCGGCTCCGAGGTCGCAGAGGAGGTGCACATCGGCAACTTCGTCGAGCTCAAGGCGACGCGCATGGGCAAGGGCGCCAAGGCCAATCACTTGGCCTATCTCGGCGACGCCGATATCGGCGCCAGGAGCAACATCGGCGCCGGCACCATCGCGGTGAACTACGACGGCTTCGGCAAGTGGCGGACCGTGGTGGCCGACGACGTGTTCATCGGCTCCAACAGCTCGCTGGTCGCGCCGGTCAGGGTCGGGAAGGGGGCCAACGTCACGGCAGGCAGCGTTGTCACGGAGGACGTGCCGGCCGGCGCCGTGGCCTTCGGACGCGCGCGCCAGGTCACAAAGAAGGGGCGGGCGGCCGCCCTTCGTGCGAAACTAAAGACCCGCGCGGCCGCCGCCCGATTGGCGAAGGCTGGGCGGGCAAAGAAAAAGTAGCCACCCCCTCCAGAGATTCTCCCTATGTGCGGCATCATCGGCATCATCGGCAAAGCGCCCGTCACGCCCCTGCTGGTCGACGCGCTGAAGCGGCTCGAGTACCGCGGCTACGATTCGGCCGGCGTCGCCACCTTGGTGAACGGCCACATCGAGCGCCGCCGCGCCGAGGGCAAGCTGGTCAACCTCGAGGCCAGGCTCGCCAGGGAGCCGCTGCCCGGCATCATCGGCATCGGCCACACGCGCTGGGCGACGCACGGCAAGCCGTCCGAGCGCAATGCGCACCCGATCGCCACCGACCGGGTGGCAATCGTGCACAACGGCATCATCGAGAATTTCCAGGAGTTGAAGGACGAGCTGACGGCCGAAGGCCGCCGCTTCGACAGCGACACCGACACCGAGGTGGTGGCGCAGCTCCTGACCTCGTACCTCGAGCGCCAGATGTCTCCCGAACAGGCGATGGCCAAGGCGATGGAGCGGCTGCGCGGGGCCTTCGCGCTGGTGGCACTCTTCAGCGGCCGGCACGACATCCTGATGGGCGCGCGACGCGGCAGCTCGCTGGCGGTGGGCTACGGCGACGGCGAGATGTACATCGGCACCGACGCGCTGGCGCTGGCCCCGTTCACCAGCCGCGTCAGCTATCTCGAGGACGACGACTGGGCGGTCCTCAAGGCCGACGGCTGCGCGGTCTACCAGGGCACCAAGGCGGTCGAGCGGCCGATCAAGAAGAGCGGCCTGAACGGCGCCCTGATGGGCAAGGGCAACCACCAGCATTTCATGCTGAAGGAGATCCACGAGCAGCCGGCGGTGATCGGCGACACGCTGCACTCCTACCTCGATCCGGCGACACGCTCTGTACGGATGCCGGCGATGCCGGTCGACTGGTCGCAGGTGAGCCGCGTGACCATGACGGCCTGCGGCACGGCGTTCTACGCCTGCATGGTGGCCAAGTACTGGTTCGAGAAGCTCGCCCGCCTGCCGGTCGAGACCGAGGTCGCCTCGGAGTTCCGCTACCGCGAGCCGCCGCTGCCCGAGGGCGGCGTGTGCATCGCCGTCTCGCAGTCGGGTGAGACGATCGATACGCTCGAGGCGCTGCGCTACGCCAAGAGTCAGAAGCAGACGCTGCTGTCGGTCGTCAACGTGCCGGAGAGCGCGATCGCGCGGCTTTCGGACGCGACCCTGCTCACCCAGGCGGGACCCGAGATCGGAGTCGCCTCGACCAAGGCCTTCACGACGCAGCTCGTCGTGCTGCTGTCCGCCGCGATCGCGGCCGGCCGGGCGCGCGGGACGCTGACGCGGGCCGACGAGGAGCGGCTGGCGCACGCCATGATCGAGCTGCCGGCACGCATCAACGAGACGCTGAACATGGAGGAGGACTACCGCCGCATCGCCGAGAACACGCTCGCCGGCGCGCGCGACGTGCTCTACCTCGGCCGCGGCGCGTCCTTCCCGGTGGCGCTCGAGGGGGCGCTCAAGCTCAAGGAGATCTCCTACATCCACGCCGAGGGCTATGCCGCCGGCGAGATGAAGCACGGCCCGATCGCGCTGATCGACGACGCCGTGCCGGTGGTGGTGGTCGCGCCGACCGACGCGATCTTCGACAAGATCGCCTCGAACTTCGAGCAGGTGAGGGCGCGCGACGGCAAGCTGGTGCTGCTGAGCGACAGGGCCGGCGTGGCGCGGCTCGGTGCCAAGGCCGAGACGTCGATCGCGCTGCCGGACATCGATCCGGTGGTGGCGCCGATCCTCTATACGGTGGCGGTGCAACTCCTCGCCTATTACACCGCGCTGGCCAAGGGCACCGACATCGACCAGCCGCGCAATCTCGCCAAGAGCGTCACGGTGGAATAAGAGGCGGCGAATAGCCGGTCGGGCAAGAAAAAGGCGGGGCCTGCGCCCCGCCTTTGCGTCTCGATGGTGCCTCGCCTTATCGCGTTCCTTGCGGCAGGCCGGGCGCGAGGCCCGGCGGTCCGGCCGGCTGCGGGGCCGGCTGTCCGCCGCGCGGCTGGGCTGGCCGCGGCTGCGCCGGCTGGGGCTGCTGCGCGGGCTGCAGCGCCTGGACCAGCGCACGCACCTTGGCGGCCTCCGCCTCCTGCGCCTTCTTGAACTCCTCCTCGCCGATGAAGCGGTCCTTGTTGAGGTCCATCTCCAGGAACTGCTTCAGGGCATAGGCCGTCAGCTCGACGCGGTCGACCTGGCCGTCCTTGTTGGTATCGATCTCGCCGAACTTGCGGAGTGCGATCTGCTTGCGGATATCGAACGGCAGCAGGTTCTTGGCTTGCGGCCCGTCGGCCGGGCCGGCGAGCGCCAGATACTCCTGGCTGCTGACCTTGGTGTCCTTGTTCTTGTCGAGCTCATCGGCCTGGCGCATCTGCATGTCGATGAACTCGTTCAGAGTCATCATGCCCTGCCGGCGCCGCGCCTCGACTTCCTGCCGCGCGGCCGCCTCGCGCTGCAGCGAGCGCTGGATGATCAGGCGTACCTCGGGCTCGGTGACCTTGTTGTCCCGATCGGTGTCGTAGCTGTTGAACTCAGAATGGACGATCGCCTCGGCCTCGGCGCGCTCGACGAAGCCGTCTCGATTGGTGTCGAGGTTCTGGAACTCGGCGCGCGCCCGGGTCCGTCGCTCCTCGAGCGGCGGCAGGTTGGGCGAGTCGGGCGTCAGCGGCGGCTCGACGACCTTGATGAACTCCTCGACCGAGAGCTTGCCATCCTTGTTGGCGTCGAGCTGGTCGAACGATTTCATGCGGTACTTCAGGAAGTCGGCGCGCGTGACCTCGCCCTTCTTGTTGACGTCGATGTCGACGAACCATTGCGGCAGCGGGACCGGAGCGGCCTGCTGCGGCGCGGGCGCGCCTGCGGCGGGCGGGGTCGCGGCCTGCCCCGGGGGGCGCGCTGCGGGAGGGGCGGCTTGCGCCGGCGCCTGTGCCGGTGGGCGGTTCTGAGGCCAGCCCTGCGTCGGCGGTGTCTGCTGTGCAATGGCCGGGAAGGTCAGGCAGGCTGCTGTGACGGTGAGGATCGGACGAAGATAGCGATGCATTGGCGGCAAGGGCCCGCTTTGGAGGGGGACGTTTCGTATCGGTTGCTATGAGCGGCGTGTCAATGTCCGCAAGGCGGCATCATCCTGCGGCGCAATCACGCCGAAAGCATGGCGCGACGGCATTTGAGTTGCACCCACAGGCCGATTAGGCCATCGTGAATCTCGCGTCGACTCCGGAGAAGGGTCGCAAGTGTTTGGGAGGCAAGGGTAATTTCGCATCGTCGGCGCGTGTAATGTGCCGGATGCCGAAACCAGAAATGATCATGGCAGGACCGTCCTCATCCCGCGGCTCGCCGCTGCTCAGCGTGCGCGATGTCTCCGTCCGGTTCGGCGGAATCGTCGCCCTCGACGGCGTGACCTTCGATGTCTTCAACGGCCAGATCGCCGGCCTGATCGGCCCGAACGGTGCCGGGAAGACCACCCTCTTCAACTGCCTCAGCCGGCTCTACACGCCCAACGGGGGCGACGTGCTGTTCGAAGGCAAGTCGATCCTCGCGCGACCGCGTCACGACATCCCGCATATCGGCATCGGCCGCACGTTCCAGAACGTAGCGCTGTTCGACAAGATGTCGGTCCTCGACAACGTCAAGGTCGGTTGCCACAGCGTCAGCTCGACCAGCTTCTTCGAGAACGCATTGCGCCTGCCCAAGGTGAAGGCCGAGGAGGAGCGCATCACCACGCGGTCGCTCGAGCTCATCGAGTTCATGGACCTCGTGCCCTTCACGCACGCAATGGCGGGTCCGTTGCCGTTCCCGATCCGCAAGAGGGTCGAGCTGGCCCGGGCGCTCGCTTCGAGCCCGAAGCTGCTGCTGCTCGATGAGCCGGCTGCAGGCCTCAATCACGACGAGATCGAGGTGCTGAAGGGGCAGATCAGGCGCGTGCGCGACACCCAGCACGTCACGGTGCTGCTGGTCGAGCACCATATGAGCCTCGTGATGTCGGTGTCGGACAAGGTGGTGGCCATCGACTTCGGCAAGAAGATCGCCGATGGGACACCGGCGGAAGTGCAGCGCGATCCGGAAGTGATCCGCGCCTACCTGGGGACCGCGTGATGGCTGCGCTGCTCGAGGTCAAGGGACTGAAGGCGTTCTACGGCCAGACCCAGTCGCTCTACGATGTCGGCTTCGAGATTCCGACGGGCGGCATCACGACCCTGCTCGGGGCCAACGGCGCGGGCAAGACGACGACGCTCCGCGCGATCTGCAACATGGTGCGCACCGACGGCACCATCCGGTTCGAGGGCAGGGACATCCGCGGCATGGCGACGGAGGAGATCGTCCGCCAGCGCATCGCCCATGTGCCCGAAGGCCGCGGCACCTTCACGACGCTCACGGTCGACGAGAACCTGCGCATCGCGGCCTATACGCGCCGGGACAAGCAGGCGGTCAGGAACGAGCTCGACCGCGTCTTCACCTACTTCCCGCGCCTCAAGGAGCGCGTCGAGCAGCAGGCCGGCACGCTCTCGGGCGGCGAGCAGCAGATGCTCGCGATCGCCCGCGCCCTGATGCTCGGGCCACGCCTCATGCTGCTCGACGAGCCCTCGTTCGGCCTGGCGCCGCTGATCGTGCAGGAGATCTTCCGCATCCTCAAGCGCATCAACGAGGAGGAGAAGGTCAGCATCCTGCTCGTCGAGCAGAACGCCGCCCTCGCGCTCGACCTCGCCACGCACGCCTATGTCCTCGAGACGGGCAAGGTCGTGATGTCGGGACCGTCGGATGTCGTGAAGAACGACGAGAACGTCCGCAAGTCCTACCTCGGCTACTGAGGCAGAAGATATGGAACAGTTCCTTCAGCAGGTCGCCTCGGGTCTCGCCAACGGCGCCATCTATGCCTGCGTCGCGCTCGCACTGGTGATGATCTACGTGTCGACCGACCACATCAATTTCGCCCAGGGCGAGATGGCGATGTTCTCGACCTACATAAGCTGGCAGCTCATGACCTGGGGCATGAGCTTCTGGCTCGCCTTCATCTGCGCCGTGGTGCTGTCGTTTGTCATGGGCGTGCTGATCGAACGGCTGATCCTGAGGCCGCTTCACAACGCACCCGTCCTGTCGATCATCGTGGTGTTCATCGGCCTGCTGGCGATCTTCAACTCGATGGCCGGCGCGATGTGGAGCTACCTGATCAAGGAATTCCCGACCCCGTTCCCCAAGTCGAGCTTCGGCATCGCCGGCGTCATCGGCCCGCACCAGCTCGGCGTCGTGGTGGTCACCCTGATCGTGCTGGGGCTGCTGTTCGTGTTCTTTCGCTATACGCCGCTCGGGCTGGCCATGCGCGCGGCGGCGCAGAACCCGCAGATGGCCCGCCTGGTCGGCGTGCGCGTCGACTGGATGCTGGCGCTGGGCTGGGGCCTTGCCGCCTCGGTCGGCGCGGTGGCCGGCATCATGGTGGCGCACATCGTCTATCTCGATCCCAACATGATGGGCGGCATCCTGCTCTATGCCTTCGCCAGCGCGCTGGTCGGCGGCATCTCCAACCCGGCCGGTGCGGTGGCAGGCGGCTTCATCGTCGGCATCCTCGAAAACATGGTGGCCTTCGCCGGCAACCAGATCGAGAAGGCGACCGGCGTCTACATCATCGGCAACGGCGAGAAGCTCACGGTGGCGCTGATCATCGTCATCACCGTACTCACGGTTAAGCCGGCCGGCCTGTTCGGCCGCGTCGTCGTGAAGAGGGTCTGACATGGCCGCATCGTCCAAGAAGTGGGTGCTGGCCATCATCGTCGTGGCGCTCGTCGTCCCGCTGCTGAAGCCGATCTTCCCGAACGCCATCTCGGACTACCGGCTGTTCCTGGTCAGCACGATGATCATCGCCTCGATCGCGGTGCTGGGCCTCAACCTGCTGACCGGCTTCAACGGCCAGTTCTCGCTGGGTCACGGCGCCTTCTACGCGGTCGGCGCCTACACCGCCGCCGTCCTGATGGATCACCTCAACGTGCCCTACTGGGCGACGGTGCCGGCGGCCGCGC
>CAYRBQ010000027.1:0-17713 GCA_964422305.1 uncultured Reyranella sp.
TCCCGTGCTTGCCGCCAGGTGCACCGTGCATCACGCCATCCACGGCGGCGACCGCCGCCCCCGCGGCGTGGCGCGCGGCGACGGCGCTGCCGGCGCTCATCACCGTGTCGCCGTCGACATGCACGAGCTCGCCGGGCCGCGGGCGGACGCCCAGGATCGCCTCGACATAGGCCGGCGGATGGACGCGCGTGAGCTGCTCCATCGTGGCTTCCGGCGCGACGAGGTGCGTGAGGGCGGCGAATTCGTCGTCGGCAAGCGCCGCCTCGATGGCGCGCAGCCGATCGGGGCGCTCGGGATGGAAGTCGCCGGTGTCGTGCTCGAGGAACGACGGGTGGCTGATCAGCAGCGTCATGTACCCCCTCTAGCGCGCTTCGGCGATCTGCGACAGACTCGGGCGCAACCCGTCGCCGGTCGTGAGGTTGTCTTGTCGAAGCTGTCTTGTTCTTTCGTTGCTGCGCTTTTCCTGGTCGCCGGGCCGGCATCGGCCCAGGAAACCACCTTCCTGCTGAAGAATTCGACCGGCTATCCGATCAGCGAGCTGTCCGTCTCGATGACCCAGTTCAACATGTGGGGCCCCAACTTCCTGAAGCCGCCGCCGATCGCGGCCGGCCAGTCGCGCCAGGTCTCCTACAAGGCGCCGACCGACTACTGCATGGGCGACCTCAAGGTCGGCTTCGCCGACGGCGGCCGGCCGGCCATCTGGCAGTACCTGAACCTCTGCACCCTGCAGAGGATCTCGTTGCACTACGACCGCATGAGCGGGATCACGACCGCCCGGTACGACGAGTAGGCGATGGCCGAGCGCCTGCCCTTCGACAACAGCTACGCCCGGCTTCCCGAGCGTTTCTACGCCCGCCTCGCGCCCACCCCGGTGACGGCGCCCCGGCTGGTGAAGCTGAACGAGGCGCTGTGCCGCCAGCTCGGCCTCGATCCCGCCGACCTCGCCTCGCCCGAGGGCGTGGCGATGCTGGCGGGCAATCGCGTGGCGCCGGGCTCCGAACCGATCGCGCTCGCCTATGCCGGCCACCAGTTCGGCAACTTCGTGCCGCAGCTCGGCGATGGCCGCGCCGTCCTGCTGGGCGAGGTCGTGGATCGCGATGGCCGGCGGCGCGACATCCAGCTCAAGGGCTCGGGCCGCACGCCGTTCTCGCGCGGCGGCGACGGCCGCGCCGCGGTCGGTCCGGTGCTGCGCGAATATATCGTGAGCGAGGCGATGGCGGCCCTCGGCATCCCGACCACGCGCTCGCTCGCCGCCGTCACGACCGGCGAGCCGATCTGGCGCGACGGCGAGCTGCCGGGCGCGGTGCTGACGCGCGTCGCCTCGAGCCACATCAGGGTCGGCACGTTCCAGTTCTTCGCCGCACGCGGCGACGTCGAGGCGTTGCGCCTGCTCGCCGATCACGTGATCGAACGGCACTATCCCGAGGCGAGCAACGCTGCCGAGCCCTATCGCGTGCTTTTCGAGCGCGTCGTCGAGGCGCAGGCGAGGCTGGTGGCCCAGTGGCTGCTGGTCGGCTTCATCCACGGCGTCATGAACACCGACAACTGCACGATCTCCGGCGAGACCATCGACTACGGCCCCTGCGCCTTCATGGACGCCTACAATCCCGAGACGGTGTTCAGCTCGATCGACCAGCAGGGCCGCTACGCCTACGCCCATCAGCCGAGCATCGCGCACTGGAACCTGGCGCGCTTCGGCGAGACGCTGATCCCGCTGCTCGCCGAGGACGGCGACAAGGCGCTGGCCGTCGCCAACGAGGTGCTGCCGACCTTCCGCGGCCACTATGTCGGCGCGCTGATCGGCGGGCTGCGCCGCAAGCTCGGCCTGTTCACCGAGGAGGAAGGCGACGGCGCACTGGCGCAGGACCTGCTCAACGCCATGACCGACGGCCGTGCCGACTTCACGCTGACCTTCCGCCGGCTGGGCGACGCCGCGGCCGATCCGTCGTTCGACGCCGAGGTGCGCGGACTGTTCCAGGAGAAGCCGGAAGCTTTCGACGCCTGGGTGGCGCGCTGGCGCGAGCGGCTGGCGCGCGAACCGCAGGACGGCGCCGGCCGGCGTGCCGCGATGCATGCCGCCAACCCGATCTACATTCCGCGCAACCATCGCGTCGAGCTGGCGCTCGCCGCGGCGGCGGACCGCGAGGACTACGCGCCGTTCGAGGAGCTGGTCACGGTGCTGGCCAGGCCTTTCGAGGAACGGCCGGGGCTGGAGGCCTATGCCGAGCCGCCACCCGAGGACCAGCGCGTCTACCGGACCTTCTGCGGCACCTGAGGCGATCCATGCTCCCGAAATCAGCCCTCGCTGCGGTAGCCGTCGCTATCGCCGCCCCCGCAGTCGCGCAGACGCCGCCCAACAACTTCACGTGCGCCGGCACCGAGCCCTTCTGGAGCCTTGCCATCAACCGCGACGGCGCGCGCTTCGACTCGCCGAACGAGGAGCTGCTGAGGGGCGGCAGCGCGTTCAAGGGCCGCATGAGCGCGGTCGCCAACCACAAGCCGCTGACCTTCGCCTGGCGCGGCCGTGGCCCGGCGGGCACCGATCTCGTGGCGCTGATGATGCCCCAGCAATGCCCGCAGCCGAATGGCGAAGCGGCGCCCTATCGCGTCTGGATCTCGCTGCCCGAGGGCGCGGCGCTCACCGGCTGCTGCCGCTGAGCGCGGCGGCGAGCCGCGAGAACGCCGCATCGTCGCCCGGCAGGCCGAAGCGCATGAGCTTCGGCGAACGGCGGAACGTCCTGACATGGATGCCGTTGCGGCCCAGCCGATCGACCATGCCCGGCACGTCGGGATGTTCGGCGAGGCAGAAGAGCGGCGTGCCGCCCGCGATCCTGAAGCCGCCGCCGGTGAGGATGTCGTCGAGCTGCTTGCGGTCGGCGGTGAGGCGCTCGGCCGTGGCGCGCAGCCACGCCTCGTCGCCCAGCGCGACGCGGCCGATCTCGAGTGCCGGACCCGAGACAGCCCACGGCCCCAGCTCCGCCCGCAGTGCGGCGGCGGGCTCCGCCTCGGCGATCGCGAAGCCCAGGCGCAGGCCGGCCAGCCCGTAGGTCTTGCCGAAGGAGCGCAGCACCACCGTGCGCGGCGGCAGCCTGCCGGCGAAGCTGGCGGCCGGCGCCAGCAGATCGATGAACGCTTCGTCGACGACCAGCAGGGTCGATGGCGGCACGAGGTCTTCGGTCGGCACGAGCCGGCCGGTCGGATTGTCGGGATTGACCAGCACCACCACCTCAGCGTCGCCCGCCTGGTCGAGCGACTCGACGACGGCGACGTCGTGGCCGTGCCGTCGCCAGCAAACCTCGTGCTCCTCGTAGGTCGGGCCGACCACGGCGACGCGCGTCTTGGCGACCAGTCGTGGCAGGATCTGGATCAACGCCTGCGTGCCGGGCGCCGCCACGATGCCGGAGACGTCGCCCACGCCGTAGCGGCGCGCAGCGGCGGCGATCAGCGCCTCCTCGTCGGCCCGTGCGGGCAGGCGCGCCCAGGCATCGGTCGGCAGGGGCGGCAGCGGGTAGGGAACGGGATTGATACCGGTCGACAGGTCGATCCAGGGGAGCGGCGCGTCGGGAAAGCGCTGCCCGACCGCCGCCAGATCGCCGCCGTGCTCGATCCGTTGTGTCGTGATAGGCAGAGCGTTCATGTTCGCGGGTCTCGCCCTCGTTGCCGTCGCCGTCGAAGCGGCGGTCGGATATCCGGACGCGCTCTATCGCGCGATCGGCCATCCCGTCTCGTGGATGGGGCGGCTCATAGCATGGTGCGACGCGACGTGGAATTCGCCGACGCGATCGTTCGAGGAGCGCCGTGGCTGGGGCGTGTTGACGCTGGCGGTGCTGCTGCTCGCGACCGTGCTCGCTTCCGTGATGGTCATCCGGCTCTGTCATGCGCTGCCGGGCCTGCTCGAGGTCTTCCTGTGCGCCGTGGTCGCGAGCTCCCTGCTGGCCCAGCGCAGCCTGCACGATCACGTCGCCGCGGTTGCGACGGCGCTGGAGCAGCGCGGCGTCGCAGGCGGGCGCGAGGCGGTATCGCGCATCGTCGGGCGCGACACGTCGGAGCTCGACCAGGCGGCGATCAGCCGGGCGGCGATCGAGAGCCTCGCCGAGAACTTCTCCGACGGCGTCGTGGCGCCGCTCTTCTGGATGGTGGTGGCGGGATTGCCGGGCGCAGCCGCCTACAAGGCGATCAACACCGCCGATTCGATGATCGGCCACAAGTCCGAGCGCCATCATGCCTTCGGCTGGACGTCGGCCCGGCTCGACGATCTCGTCAACCTGCCGGCCTCGCGGCTGGCGGCGCTCTGGATCACGCTGGCCGCGGCGTTCCGCACAGGCTGTTCGGTCGACGGCGCGATCGCCGCGGTGCGCCGCGATGCGGGCCATCACCGCTCGCCCAATGCCGGCTGGCCGGAATCGGCGATGGCGGGCGCGCTCGGCATCCGCCTCGCCGGGCCGCGCGTCTATGCCGGCGTCAGGGTTGAGGATCGCTGGATGGGCGAGGGCAGGGCCGAGCTGACGGCGGCCGACATCCGTACCGCCCTCGGCCTCTACCGCGCGGCCTGCGGCGTGCAGATCGCTGCCGTCGCGCTGCTCGCGCTCATCCTGTTCGGCTGATCGACGGAACGCGCGCGAGCCCGAGGAGCTTCGCGCAATCGACGTGCGTCTCGAGATGGTCGGCCAGGCGGTCCAGTGTGGCGTCGATGCCGGCCTCGTAGTCGAGGCCCGAGCTCGCGGCGCCGAGGCGCGCCAGCCAGTGCCGGCGCTGGCGGTCGTCGGCCAGCAGCCCGTGGATGTAGCAGCCGGCGACGCGACCCCCGGCATCGACCGCGCCGTCCGTCGTACCACTGTCGAAGGCGAGCAGGGGTGCCGCGCTGCCGGTCGTGCGGCCGACATGCATCTCGTAGCCCTTGAAGGGCACGCCCTCGGCCGCCGTGCGGCCCGTCACCTCGACCAGGACCTTGTCGCCGCCCAGCACGGTCTCGACATCGAGCAGGCCGAGCCCCTCGACACGCGAAGGGGGGCCTTCGATGCCGTCGAGATCGGCGACGGTCCGGCCGAGCATCTGGTAGCCGCCGCATATCCCCAGCACATGGCCGCCGCGACGCAGATGCGCGCGGAGGTCGATGTCCCAGCCGGCATCTCGCAGGGCGGCGAGGTCGGCGATGGTGGCCTTGGAGCCGGGCAGGACGACCAGCCTCGCATCGCCCGGGACCGGCTCGCCGGGACGCACGAAGACGACGTCGACGTCGGGCTCCTGGCGCAGCGGATCGAAGTCGTCGAAGTTGGCGATGCGCGGATAGGCCAGCACGGCGATCTTCACCGCGCCGCCGTCGCCGCTGTGGCCGGGCAGGCCGAGTGCGTCTTCCGCCGGCAGCCTGTGGGCGTCGGCGAAGAACGGCACGAGGCCCAGCGCCTGCCAGCCGGTGCGGTCGGCGATCTGCTTCATGCCGTCGGCGAACAGCGCGGGATCGCCGCGGAAGCGGTTGACGATGAAGCCCGCGACCATCGCGGCGTCGGCCGGATCGATCACCATCTTGGTGCCGACCAGGCTCGCGATCACGCCGCCGCGGTCGATGTCGCCCACCAGCACGACGGGCACGTCGGCGGCGCGCGCGAATCCCATGTTGGCGATGTCGGCGGCCCGCAGGTTCACTTCGGAGGCCGAACCCGCGCCCTCGACCAGCACGAGATCGGCCTCCACCGCCAACCGCCCGAAGCTGTCGAGCACGGCACCCAGCAGTTTCGGCTTCATCGCCTGGTACTCGCGCGCCTTCGCGTTGCCGACGACTTTGCCCTGAACCACGACCTGGGAGCCGACGTCGCTTTGCGGCTTCAGCAGCACCGGGTTCATGTGGACGCTGGCGGGAACACGCGCGGCGCGCGCCTGCAGCGCCTGGGCGCGACCGATCTCGCCGCCATCGGCGGTCACCGCAGCGTTGTTCGACATGTTCTGCGGCTTGAACGGCCGGACCGCGAGGCCACGCCGCGTGAAGGCCCGCGCGAGGCCCGCCACCAGCAGCGACTTGCCGACGTCGGAGCCCGTGCCCTGGATCATGAGGGCACGGGCGGTCGCGGCCGGCGCCATCAGAACTCGATGCCTTCCTGGGCCTTCACGCCGGCGGCGAAGTGGTGCTTCACCAGGGTCATCTCGGTCACGAGGTCGGCCGCGTCCACGAGCTCGGGCTTGGCGTTGCGGCCGGTCACGACGACGTGCTGGTCGGGACGACGCGCCTCGAGCACGGCAACCACGTCGGCGATGTCGAGATGGTCGTAGCGCAGCGAGATGTTGAGTTCGTCGAGCACGACGAAGCGGATGGACGGATCGGCCAACAGCTCGCGCGCCTTGGCCCAGGCGCGTTGCGCGGCGGCGACGTCGCGCTCGCGATCCTGCGTCTCCCAGGTGAAGCCTTCGCCCAGCGTGTGCCATTGCACCTGGTCGCCGAAGCGTTCGGCCGCGAATCTTTCGCCGGTCTGCCATGCACCTTTGCCGAACTGCACCACACCGCAGCGCATGCCGCGCCCCAGCGCGCGCATCAGGAGGCCGAACGCCGCCGTCGACTTGCCCTTGCCCTTGCCGGTGTGGACGATCAGCAAGCCCTTCTCGACCGTCTTGAGCGCGACTTCCTTGTCCTGCGCCGCCTTGCGGTTGGCCATCTTGGCCTTGTGGCGCGCCTCTTCGGCAGTGTCGGTTGTCATCTGCAGCTTCTCCGAAGTCGACTGCAGAATGATTGTTCGCCTGTGCGCCCGCAAGAAAGGGTTAATTCGCGTTGACGGCTTCCCGTCGCGGCCCTTATCAATATTTTTGCGGTGCGCATGAAGACGTGTCGCGGCGGGGAAACAATGTCGTCCGGTTCGATCTTCAGGTTCAGCGTGATGGTCGCGATGCTTCTCGCGTCGCCGGCGATCGCTGATGCCCAGCTCCCTGAGGACGTGCCGCAGACCTTCGCCGAGGGATTCATCCAGGGCGTCGGCGTGCCGGTGATCAGCGTCTATCATCTCGCCGCGATGATCGGGATCGGCATCCTGGTCGGGATCGCCGCGCGTGGCGTGGTGCCCGTGCTGGCGTTCGGGGCTGCGGCCATCGTCGGCGTAGCGTACCAGCTCAGCCCCTACGACCTTCCGGCCGACGATGCGTTCGTGGCGCTCACCACCATGATCATCGGCCTGCTCATCCTGCTGCGAAAGCCGATCAGTCCGCGGGTTGCGTCCGCCATATTCGCCGTCGCGGGGCTGGTGCACGGCTATTCGCTGGGCGCCGTCGTCGCCAATGCCGGTGCGGTGCCGGTGCTGGCTTATGTGAGCGGCCTCCTCATCGTGCAGACGGCGATCGGCGTGGCGGCCTGCGCGATCACGCTCGGTGCGACCAAATGGCCGGCGCGGCGGACCGCCCTGCTGCTGGCAGGCGGGCTGGTGATCGTCGCCGGCGGGCTGGCCGCCATCGAGGCGGTCGGCCTGGTCGGCTGATCCCGCGCCTGCCCGTGCACGGCACGCGGCCGAATACCGTTGACGGCCCTTTGCCGCCGCCTCTATCAAACGGGTGACGGTGCCCCGAAAGGGGTAAAAGGGAACGTGGTGCCGGTCTGAACCGAAATCCGCGGCTGCCCCCGCAACTGTAGCCGGCGAGCCGAAGGCCTCGATACCACTGGGAAACCGGGAAGGTGGCCTGAGGCGGAGAGCCGGGAGCCAGGAGACCTGCCGTCGTTCGCTGCATTCAGGCTGCCGGAGGGGCAGCCAGGGAGACTTGATATGGCTACCACGACCGCGTCCGTCCTCAAGGCAACCGACCGAACCGAGGCCCTGCGGGCCGCCGGCATCGCCCTGCTGCTGGGCCTCGCCCTGATCTTCCTGACGGGCTTCGCGTACCCCGAGTTCATTCACAACGCCGCGCACGACACGCGTCACAGTCTGAGCTTTCCCTGCCACTGACGGCGGGAAGATGCTTGCACGGATCCTGTCGGTCGGCCTTCTGGCCGGGCTTCTGGCTGGGCTGCTGGTTGCGGCCCTGCAGCAGGTGACGACGACGCCGCTGATCCTCGTCGCGGAAACCTACGAGAAGCAGGCCGAGGCCGCGCCGTCATCGTCTGCTTCGGCGCCCAGCCATCACGGCGCGGCCGGACACACCCATGACCAGGAGGGGTGGAAGCCCGCCGACGGCTTCCCGCGATTCTTCTACACCAGCATCACGACGATCGCGGCGGCGGTCGGGATCTCCTTCCTGCTGCTCGCCGGCCTGGTGTTCGACGGCGGGACGATCGACGAACGTCGCGCCCTTTCCTGGGCGGTTGCGGGATTCGCGGCCTGTGGCCTCGCGCCGGCGGCCGGTCTCGCGCCCGAGCTGCCCGGAAGCGCCGCCGGGGATCTCGTCGGACGCCAGATCTGGTGGGCCGGCACGGCGGTGGCGACGGGCCTGGCGCTGTGGCTCTTCCTGCGCATGGATCATGCGGCGGCGCGCCTCGGTGCCGTCGTCCTCCTTGTGGCGCCGCACGTGATCGGCGCGCCCCACGTCCACGCGTTCGAGAGCAAGGTTCCGGCCGAGATCGCCGCGCAGTTCGCCGCCCTGTCGCTCGCGGTTCAGGCGCTGATGTGGTCGATCGCGGGCGTGGCGATCGGCCTGCTGTGGCCGCGGTTCTCGCCGGACCGGGCCCACTGACGCTGCCCGGCGGAGCCCATCGTGCGCGCTCGAGGATTGGAGTTCGTCTGAATGGATGACGCGAGCGTAACGATCTTCGTCTGCGTGTCGTGCCAGCGCCCGACCGGGGAGGCCGGCGAGACGTTCGACCGGCCGGGCCGCGAGCTGGTCGAGGCGCTGCGGGTCCGACTGAACGACGCAAGACCGACGGGCATCGCCGTCGCGCCCGTCGACTGCCTGGCAGTGTGCAAGCGTCCCTGCACGGTCGCCCTGTCGGGCGGGGGCAGGTGGACCTATCTGATCGGCGATCTCGACGCCGCGGCGCATGCCGACGAGATCGTGGCGGCGGCCCGCAGCTATGTTGCCTCGACCAACGGGATCGTTCCGTGGAAGGAACGACCCGCCTCGTTCCGCCGGGGCGTGATCGCCCGGGTGCCACCGATCCTCCCTTTGACCCCGCTTCCGGAGGCCGCCGAGCCATGAATTCCCTCGCCAAGGTGCCCTGCACCATCGTCACCGGCTTCCTCGGCGCGGGGAAGACGACGCTGGTGCGCCATGTGCTGGAGAATGCCGACGGCCGCCGCCTCGCGGTGATCGTCAACGAGTTCGGCGATGTCGGCATCGACGGCGAGATCCTGAAGGGCTGCGGCGTCGAGAGCTGCCCCGAGGATGCGATCGTCGAGCTGGCGAACGGCTGCCTCTGCTGCACCGTGGCCGACGATTTCGTGCCGGCGTTGAAGGGCCTGCTCGACCGGCCCAATCCGCCCGAGCACATCGTGATCGAGACCTCGGGCCTCGCGCTGCCCAAGCCGCTGGTGAAGGCCTTCAACTGGCCCGAGATCGCCTCGCGCGTCACGGTCGACGGTGTTGTGGCGGTGGTCGACGGCGCCGCCGTGGCGGCCGGCCGTTTCGCCGACGATCCCGAGGCGATCGCCAGGCAGCGCGCCGAAGACGACTCGCTCGACCACGACAATCCGCTCGAGGAGGTGTTCGAGGACCAGCTCCAGTGCGCCGACCTCGTCATCCTGAACAAGGCCGACCTGATCTCGGACGCCGAGAAGAACGCGGTGATGACCGAGATCGGCAAGGTGCTGCCGCGTGCGGTGGCGCTGGTGCAGACGCGCAACGGCCAGGTGCCGGTCAAGGTCCTGCTTGGCCTCGGCGCCGCCGCCGAGAACGATCTCGCGGCCCGGCCCTCGCATCACGATCTCGAGGGCGAGCACGACCACGAGGATTTCGACACCTTCATCGTCGAGCTGCCGGCCTTCGTCTCGCCGCAGGCGCTGGTCGAGCGCATGGCGAAGGCGGCCGAAGAGCATGACGTGCTGCGCATGAAAGGCTTCGTCGAGGTCGAGGGCAAGCCGATGCGTCTCCTCGTTCAGGGCGTCGGCACGCGCATCCAGCATCATTTCGACCGCCGCTGGCCCGAGGGCGAGAAGCGCCGCGGCCGTCTCGTCGTGATCGGCGAGAAGGGCTTCGACCAGGCGGCGATCCGGAAGATCCTGATCGGGTAGGCCATGCACGTCCTGGCGACCCAGCTCGCGACCCTCGAGGAGGCCGACGCGGCCGTCGACCTCGGGCAGTCGCCGGGCGAGGTCGTGGTGCTCTCCTTTTCCGACAGCGATCTCTCCGCGCTCGCCGCAGCGTGGCATGAGGATGCCGACGTGCTGCCGACCTTGAGGCTCGCCAGCCTGAAGAAGCTGCGCCATCCGATGTCGGTCGACCTGCATGTCGAGCACGTCGTGGCGCATGCCAGGCTGGTGATCGTGCGCGGGCTGGGCGGCCTCGACTATTGGCGCTACGGCTTCGAGCATATCGGCGACGCCGCCCGCGAGCGCGGCATCCTGTTCGCGGCCCTGCCCGGCGACGACCGGCCCGATCCGCGTCTCGCTTCAGTCTCAACACTCGCCGCAGACAAACTCGCTCGTCTCGACGACTATTTCCGCGCCGGCGGCGTCGACAATCTCCGCCAGGCGCTGCGCTTCGGCGCGAGCCTGATCGGCCGTGATCTCGACGCGACGCCTCCGGTCGCGGTCGGTCCTCTGTCGACGATCGGCGATCCCACCGACACGCAGCCGCGGGCGCTGGTCGTGTTCTATCGCGCCAACCTGATGGCGGCCGACATCGCGCCGGTGACGGCGCTGATGCAGGCGCTGGATGCGCAGGGGCTGGCGCCGCTCGGCGTCGCGGTCAGCAGCCTCAAGGATCCGGCGGTGCAGGCGCCGCTCGCCGCACTGCTGGCCGAGCGCCGGCCGGCGATCATCCTCAACACCACCGCCTTCTCGGCGATGCGCGAGGACGACACGACCGTGCTCGATGCCGCCGACGTGCCGGTGCTGCAGGTCGTGCTGTCGGGCAGCGCGCGCGAGGCCTGGGCGGATTCTGGTCGCGGGCTGGCGCCGGCCGACCTCGCGATGAACGTCGTGCTGCCCGAACTCGACGGTCGTCTGCTGACGCGCGCCGTCTCGTTCAAGGAAGAGGCCGCGCCCGATCCGCGCCTGGAGTTCGGCAGCGTCCGGCACGAGCCGCTGGCCGACAGGATCGACCATGTGGCGCGTCTCGCGGCGTCGTGGGCGAAGCTCGGCCGCACGCCGCGCGCCGAGCGGAAGCTGGCGCTGGTGTTGTCGGACTATCCCGCGCGCGGCGGCCGCACCGGCTATGCCGTGGGCCTCGACACGCCGCAGAGCGTCGTCGAGATCCTGAGGCTGCTGCGCGACGAAGGCTACGACACCGGTGGCCGCGACTGGCAGTCCAAGGATATCGAGGCGCTGCTGGCGGGCGATACGGCCCGCGTCGACATCCCGCCGGCTGTGTTGCCGCCGAAGCTGCAGCAGGAGCTCGACGCGACCTGGGGCACGTCGCCGCCGGGCTTCCGCCTGCCGCTGCTCCGCTGCGGCAAGGTCTCGGTGCTGCTGCAGCCCGACCGCGGCACGCCGACCGACCGCAAGTCCGGCTATCACGACATGAACGTCCCGCCGCGGCACGCCTATGTCGCGGCCTATGCCTGGCTGCGCGAGAGCGAGCGCATCGACGCGCTGGTCCATCTCGGCACGCACGGCACCCTGGAATGGCTGCCGGGCAAGGCGCTGGCCTTGTCCAGCGAGTGCTGGCCCGAAGTCGTGCTCGGTGCGGTGCCGGTGGTCTATCCCTTCATCGTCAACAATCCCGGCGAGGCGGTGCAGGCCAAGCGCCGCCTGGGCGCCGTCACGATCGGCCATCTCACGCCGCCGCTCAGCGCCGCCGGCCTGCACGGTGCACTCGCCGAGATGGAAGGCATCATCGAGGAATATGCCGCGGCCGACGGGCTCGACCGGCGGCGTCTCGCCTATCTCGAGGACGAGATCGTCGAGCGCGCTTGGAGCAGCGGTCTCGCGGCCGAGTGCGGCCTCGCCAAGGACGAGCCCAACCGCCAGGCAATCGCCAAGCTCGACGCCCAACTCTGCGACATCAAAGAACTCTCGATCCGCGAGGGGTTGCACGTGTTCGGCACCCTGCCGGACGAGGCGCGCATCGCGGCCCTCGCATCGGCGACAGGCGGGGATGCACCGATCCGCGCCAGTGCGGCGCAGGAGCGCGCCGCCCTGATCGCCGCCCTCGACGGCCGCCGCGTGGCACCCGGTCCTGCAGGTGCGCCGACCCGCGGCCGCGCCGACGTGCTGCCCACGGGCCGCAATCTCACCTCGATCGATCCGCGCGCCATCCCCACGCGCACGGCGCACGCGATCGGTACGCGTGCCGCGGCCGAGGTCGTGCGGCGCTACCTGCAGGATCATGGCGAGCCTCCGCGCGCGCTGATGATCGACCTCTGGGCCTCGGCGTCGCTCCGGACCGGCGGCGACGATCTGGCACAAGCACTGGCTTATCTCGGTGTCGTGCCCACCTGGGATCCCGCGTCGGGCCGCGTCACCGGCATCGAGGTGATGCCGCTCGCCACGCTCGACCGGCCGCGCATCGACGTCACCTTGCGCATCTCCGGCCTGTTCCGCGACATCTTCGAGACGCAGATCGCGCTGTTCGACATGGCGGTGCGGCGCCTGGCCGAGCTCGACGAGCCGGACGAGGACAATCCGCTGGCCGCGACCCGGCGCGCCGGTGGCGACCTCGCGCGCGTCTTCGGTTCGGCGCCCGGCAGCTACGGCGCGCGGGCGGCCGACGTGGCGCTCGACGGCCAGTGGCGCACGCGCGCCGACCTGGGTGCAGTCTATCTCGACGCGGTGACGCACGCCTATGGCGGGCCTGAGCCGGTGCGCGCGGCGGGCGAGGGCTTCCGCGCGCGCGTTTCGGAGGCCGACCTGCTGGTCCATCCGCAGGACGATCGCGAGCGCGACATCCTGGACGGCGACGGCGTCGCCGATTTCGCCGGCGGCTTCGCCGCAGCGGCGGCACTGCTCGGCAACGCGCCCGAGCTCTATCACCTCGACACCAGCCAGGCCGCGACGCCCAAGGCGCGCCGGCTCGCCGAGGAAGTCGCGCGCATCGTGCGTGGCCGGCTCGCCAACCCGCGCTGGATCCAGGGCATGCTGCGCCACGGCCATCGCGGTGTCGCCGAGATCGCCCAGTCGGTCGATGCGCTCTATGCCTTCGCGGCCACCGCCGAGGTCGTTCCCGGCACGCTGTTCGACGCCACCCATGCCGCCCTGATCGCCGACGAGGCGGTGCTGGAAGCCATGAAAGCCCGCAATCCGGCGGCAACGGCCGCCATCGCAGCGCGGCTGCGGGACGCGCTCGATCGCGGCCTCTGGGTGAGCCGGCGCAATGCCGTTGACCGCGAGCTTGCCCGGTTGAATAACGCCCCCCAATGAGCATGGCGATGGCCATCGAGGTGAAGGGCTGGTGCCCCGGGATCCTGCAGCCGATGCAAAGCGGCGACGGGCTGATCGTGCGCGTGCGGCCACGAGGCGGGGCCTTCGCAGTACACGAGGCGCGGGTGCTGGCCGATCTCGCGGCCCGGCTGGGCAACGGCCATGTCGACCTGACGCGCCGCGCCAACCTGCAGCTCCGCGGTTTTTCCGAGGAGGCGCTGCCCGAGCTGCAGGCCGCCCTCGGCCGGCTGGGCCTAGTCGACGCCGACGCCGAGGTCGAGGCCGTGCGCAACGTCATGGTCGCGCCGCATGCGCGCACGATGCGGCCGGTCGCCGAGGCGATCGAGCGCGCGCTGGTCGAGGACCGCCGACTGCGTGCGCTGCCGGCGAAGTTCGGCGTGCTGGTCGACGAAGGCGGGCCGCTGTCGATCATGGGCGAGCGCGCGGACGTGGCGCTGCGACTCGTCGGCCGCGCCGTCGCCGTCGGTCTTGACACGCGACGAGGCACGCAGTGGCTCGGCATGTGTGAGCTCGGCGAGGCCGCTGCCGTCGCGGTCACGGCGATGCATGCCTTCCTCAGTCGCGCCCCGGAGCGGCGCATGCGCGATCTGCCAGATGAGGATCACGCTGCCGTCGTCGCGGCCGTGGCGCCGAAGCTCTTGCCGCTCGAACCCTTCGAGACGAAAGGCGCGCGCCGGCTTGGCCTGCTCGACGGCGCCGTGGGCATCGCCGCGCCGTTCGGCCGGCTGGAGGCGGCACAGCTTCGCCGGCTCGCCGATCTCGCGGGCGATGCCGGCGCCAAGGAACTGCGCCTGTCGCCGTGGCGCGCGATCTATGTCGAGGCATCGTCCGAAGCGTTGCTGCGCGGCGCGCGCGATGCCGGCCTGATCGTGGACGAAAGCGATCCCATCCTGCGCATCGAGGCTTGCCCCGGCGCGCCGGACTGCGAGTCCGCCAGCGTCGACACGCGGGGCGATGCGCGACGTTTGGCGGCGCACGGCTTCACGCGCAGCATCCACATCTCGGGCTGCGCCAAGGGCTGTGCTCGCACCGCGCCGTCAGACCTCGTGCTGGTGGGCGAGGGCGGGCGCTACCGGGTCGCCCGCAACGCCACGGCGCAGGCGACGCCGGAGCGCATGGTCGATGCTGCCGACATCGTCTCGGTGCTGCATGGCTAGCTCGTACGACTACGTCCGCGACGGGCAGGAGATCTACCGCCGGTCCTTCGCGATCATCCGCGCCGAGGCCGATCTCGACCGCTTCGATCCAGTCGAGGAGCGCGTCGCGGTGCGCGTCATCCATGCCTGCGGCATGCCGGAGATCGCGAGCGACATCGTGATGTCGAAGACCTTCGCCGCCGATGCGCGCCAGGCACTGAAGAACGGCGCGCCGATCCTGTGCGACGCCAAGATGGTGGCCAACGGCGTGACCCGCGCGCGACTGCCCGCCGGCAACGATGTGGTCTGCACGCTCGACAATCCCGCGGTGCCCGACCTTGCGAAGAAGCTCGGCAACACGCGCTCCGCGGCAGCCATGGAACTGTGGCGGCCGCGTCTCGCCGGCGCGGTGGTGGCGATCGGCAATGCGCCCACCGCCTTGTTCCGCCTGCTCGAGATGCTCGACGCCGGCGCGCCGCGCCCCGCCGCCGTGATCGGCGTGCCGGTGGGTTTCGTCGGCGCGATGGAATCGAAAGAGGCACTGGCCGCCGATGGCCGGGTGCCGTTCCTGATCGTGCGCGGCCGCAAGGGCGGCAGTGCCATGACGGCGGCGGCGGTCAATGCGCTGGCAAGCGACATCGAATGACCGGCCTCGAAGCCCTCGCGGGCACCGCCGAGCGCGGCACGCTCTACGGCATCGGCGTCGGGCCGGGCGACGTGCGCTATCTCACCCTGCGCGCGGCGGGGGTCGTGCGATCCGTCGACGTCATCGCTTTCTTCGCCAAGAAGGGTGCGCCGGGCAATGCGCGGCGCATCGTGACGCCGCTGCTGCGCGAGGGCCGTGCCGAGTTGCGTCTCGAATATCCCGTCACCGACGAGATCCCGGCCGCGCATCCCGACTATCAGGGTCAGATCGGCCGCTTCTATCGGGAGTCGGCCGAGGCGCTGGCGCAGCTCCTGAAGGACGGCAAGTCGGTCGGCCTGCTGGCCGAGGGCGATCCGTTCTTCTACGGCTCTTTCATGCATATGTGGCGGCGGCTCGCGAGCGACTTCCCGGTCGAGGTGGTGCCCGGCGTCACCGGCATGTCGGGCTGCTGGACGCGCGCCAATCTGCCCATCACCTGGGGCGACGACACGCTCTCGGTGCTGCCCGGCACGCTCGACGAGGCGCGGCTGGTCGAACGGCTGAAGCTCACCGACGCGGCCGTCATCATGAAGGTCGGCCGCAACCTCGCGAAGGTGCGACGCGCCGTCGATGCGGCGGGTCTCCTGTCGCGCGCGGTCTATGTCGAGCGCGGCACCATGCAGGAGGAGCGCATCTTGCCGCTCGCCGAATGCGGCGAACCGGCCGGCGCCTACTTCGCCATGGTGCTGATCCCCGGACAGGGGCGCGCGATATGACCGGTTCCCTCACCGTGGTGGGGACCGGCCCGGGCCGGCCCGAGCTGATGACGCCCGCGACGCGCGCGGCGCTCGACCGCGCCACCGATCTCGTGGGCTACGGCCCCTATCTCGATCGCATTCCGGCCGGAGGAGCGGGCCAGTGCCGGCATGCCTCCGACAATCGCGTCGAGCTCGACCGGGCGCGCCACGCGCTGTCGCTCGCTGCCGAGGGCAAGCGGGTGGTCGTGGTGTCGGGCGGCGATCCCGGCGTGTTCGCCATGGCCGCCGCGGTGTTCGAGGCGATCGAGACCGGCGACCCGGCCTGGCAGGCGCTGGATATAAGAGTCGAGCCCGGCGTCACGGCGATGCTGGCGGCGGCGGCCGAGGTCGGCGCGCCGCTCGGCGGCGACTTCTGCGCCATCTCGCTGTCGGACAATCTCAAGGGCTGGTCGACCATCGAGCGGCGGCTGAAGGCGGCGGCCGAGGCCGACTTCGTAATCGCGCTCTACAATCCCGCCTCGAAGGCCAGGCCGCACCAGCTCGGGCAGGCCTTCGATCTCCTGCGCAATTTGAAGGACGCGGCGACGCCGGTCCTGTTCGTGCGCGCCGCCGGCACGCCGGAGGCAAAGGTCGTCGCGGCAAGCCTCGGCGAGGCCGATGCATCGGTGGCCGACATGCGCACGCTTGTGATCATCGGCGCCAGCACGACCCGCCGGGTCGGCCGCTGGGTCTACACGCCGCGCCGCGAGGCGGCCACGTGATCGAGCCAGGCCACCGCGTCCTCGGGCGTCGTGACGATGTGCCCGGCCGGCTTGTCGGGCCGCGCGATCATGACCACGGGCAGGCCGAGCGCGCGCGCTGCCGCGATCTTGGCGTAAGTCGCTTCACCGCCGGAGTTCTTGGAGACGACGAGATCGATTCGCCGCTCGCGCAGCAGTGCCGTCTCGGCCGCAAGGTCGAACGGTCCGCGCGCCTGAACGAGCGTGATGTGCGGCGGCAGCCCGTCGGCCGGCGGCGCCTCGATGACGCGCGCCACGTAATGATGATGCGGCGCTGCCGCAAAGGCCGCGAGTTCCTGTCGGCCGATGCCCAGGAAGACGCGGTGCGGGCTGGTGCCCAGCACCATCGCCGCGCTCTCGGTGTTGGCGACATGCTGCCAGCGGTCGCCGGGCTGCTCGCGCCACGGCGCACGCACGAGCGAGGCCAGCGGCACGCCGGTCTCGCGGGCAGCGGCGACGGCGTGAGCCGACATCTGGTCCGCATAGGGATGCGTTGCGTCGATCATGACGTCGACCTTCTCGTCGCCGAGATGCCGCACGAGACCCGCGATGCCGCCGAAGCCGCCGACACGTACGGCGACGGGCTGCGCGGCGGGTGTCGCGGTGCGGCCGGCCAGCGACAGCACGGTGTCGAAGCGCGTGTCGCCCGCGAGCAGGCGGGCGAGGGACGAGGCTTCGGTGGTGCCGCCGAGGAGGAGGACGCGCATGGGTGAGCGCGCAACCTGCCCGGCGACGCGCTGGCTGTCCATCGTCGGCATCGGCGAGGACGGTACGGCGGGCCTGTCCGATGTCGCGCGTCGCCTCGTCTCGTCGGCCGAGCTGGTGCTGGGCGGCAAGCGGCATCTGGCACTCGCGGCCGATCTCATCAAGGGCCGGCAGGTGGCCTGGCCCAGCCCGATCTCGAAGGTGTTGCCGGAGATCGAGAAGCATCGCGGCCGGCCGGTGGTCGTGCTGGCGAGCGGCGATCCGTTCC
>CAYRBQ010000028.1:0-17599 GCA_964422305.1 uncultured Reyranella sp.
GGACTCGAGCAGCGCGGGATCGACCGACAGCCGTGCCGTGCCGGCGACCCTCACAGTCTCGTAGATGCCGGGCAGCAGGAAGATCAACGCGATCTCGGGATACTCGACGAGGTTCTTCAGCGTATCGAGCCGGTTGTTGCCCGGCCGGTCGGAGATGGCGATCGTCTTCTCGTCCAGCACCTTGAACGAGCCCGGCGGGTCGCCGCGCGGCGTGACGTCCTGCTTGCCCGCCGCGTCGGCAGTCGAGACGAGGCAGATCGGCGACAGCGCGATGAACCGGCCCATATGGGCGTCGATGCGCCCGATGTCCTTCAGCGCCGCACCCTTGGACACCGGCGCATAGGAGGCGACCAGCGCCGCGGCACCGGTGGCGTCGAGCAGGGCGGGGCCGCGGGATGGCACGGAGTCGGGCATCGTCATTCACCTCCTGTGAGTTTGAAATCGTAGCATGTTTCGGGCCGGCCCCTCGCCAATCGGCATTTCACATGCGTACAGTACCGGACGGTCGGGAGGGGGCCCGTGTCGACATGGGGGACGGCGACCAGAGAATAGGTGCCCGGAGGCGGGCCCTGGTGAGACGGCGCGCGGTGTTCGCAGCGCCGCTGCTTGTCGTGCCGTCCGCGGTGCGCGCCCAGGGTCAGGCGAGGCTCCCGCGAATCGGCGTCATCCATTGGGAAGGCCCCGATGCGACCTTCCGGATCACGGAGGCGCTGCAGGCGATGGCGAGTGCCGGCCTGCGCGATGGTGTCAATGTCACATTCGACTGGCGCTGGGCTTCCGGCAGCCGGGCGCGCGCCGCCGAAGCCGCGATCGAGCTGGAGAAGGGCGGCGTCGCCGTGATCTACGCTTACACGACGCCTGTCGCCCACGCGGTGAAGGACGCCGTGACGCGGACGCCTGTCGTTTTCAACGTCTCCGATGCCCTCTCGACGGGAATCGTGGCCAACCTGTCACGGCCCGGCGGACTGCTGACCGGCGTCATGAGTTCCGGACCCGAGCTCGCGCCCAAGCGCCTCGAAATCCTGCGCGAGGCCGTGCCTCACCTCGGCCGCGTCGGTTTCCTCGGCTCGTCGATCGATCCCAACAGCGAGACCTTCATCCGCGAGACCTCCGTCGCAGCACGTCAGCTCGGCATCGACGTGCTGCCGGTGCGCATCCGCGGACCGGAGGAATTTCCCGCAGCCCTCGACCGCATGCTCGCGGACAAGGTACAGGCGGCGATCGTGCAGACACTGTTCCTCGCCTCGGCGCGCGCCTTCATCGAGCCGGCGATCGGCCGTGGACTCGCCTCGGCCGGCGATCAGCCACTGTTCGCCGAGCAGGGGGCCCTCGTGGCCTTCGGCGCCGACCGGGTGAGCCTCGCCGAACGGGCCGCCGCCCTCATCGACCGTGTGCTGAAAGGGGCCAATCCCGGCGACATTCCCGTCGAGACGCCCAGCAAGTTCTGGCTGGCAGTGAACCAGAAGACGGCACGCATGCTCCGGCTTACCCTGCCGTCCTCGCTGCTGATCCGTGCCGATGAGGTCATCGAATGAAGCGCCGCATAGTCGTCTCGGCAGCACTCGCCGCACCTTTCCTCAAGGGGAGCCACGCAATCGCCGCGGAACGGCTGATCGGCTGGATCTCGCCGGAGTCGCCGCAGGCCACGGCGCCCTTCTTCAACGCGCTCAAGGCGGGCTTGACCGCTGCCTTGCCGGGCGGAGCCGAACCCGTGCGCATCGTCGAGCGCTACGAAGTGAGCACTCCCGCCCTCGCCGCGGCCCAGGTCGCGGAGCTGCAGCAGATGGGCGTGCGGCTGATCGTCTCCCAAGGCGCCGCGACGATCACCGTGGTGGGCGCCAAGCCCATCGTGCCCGTCGTGTTCGGCTACAGCGGTGACCCGATCGTCGCCGGCATCGCACAATCGATGTCGCGGCCGGGCGGCAACGCCACCGGCATCAGCTTCATGTCGATAGAGCTCAACCCCAAGCGCATCGACCTGTTGCGTACGGCTCTGCCCGACTGCCGCAGGATCGCCCTGCTCTCCAACGCCCGCCATGCCGGCGAGGAGAAGGAGATCGCGATCTGCCAGACCGCCGTGCAGCCCCTGAACATCGAACTCACAGTGTATCGCGCCCAGAACCCGGGCGAGATCCGTCCGGCGCTGGCGCAGGCGCTCGACGCCGGCGCACAGGCCGTCGTCATGCTGCCAAGCTCAGCAATGGTACAGCTCGCGCCGGCCGCCGCCGCCGACTGCATCGCCCGCAAGGTGCCTTTGATCTCCGGCTGGGCCGCCATCGCCCGGGCCGGCGCGCTGTTCACCTACGGGCCGAACCTGCAGGAAGCCTACAAACGACTCGCTCTCTATGTCGTGCGCGTTCTTGGCGGTTCCCCACCGGCAATCCTGCCGATCGAGCAGCCGACCGTGCTGGAGCTCGTGATCAACCAGAAAACCGCGGCAACGATCGGCCTCGCCCTGCCCGCGACGCTCGTGGCCCAGGCAGACGAGATCATCGAGTGAACCGGCGCGTCATCCTCGGCATCTTCGGCGCGGCGACCC
The DNA here is from genome assembly GCA_964422305.1 of uncultured Reyranella sp. Taxonomy (GTDB): domain Bacteria; phylum Pseudomonadota; class Alphaproteobacteria; order Reyranellales; family Reyranellaceae; genus Reyranella. The sequence continues at coordinate 2,540 of CAYRBQ010000028.1, forward strand.
TGCTTCCCGACGTGGCCTTGGCACAACGGCCGGCCCTGCCGGCCATTGGCTTCCTCAGCCTGCTGCCGGAAGCCACGCTGCGCGATCAGCTTAGGTCGTTCCAGGAAGGTCTCGTCGAGCTCGGCCAGGTGGTGGGACGCACCGTCACGATCGAGTACCGGTGGGCTGACGGCGACTCGGCCAGGCTCCCCGGCCTCGCGGCCGAACTCGTCCGCCTGCAACCGGCGCTCATCGTCGCCGCTGGCGGCAACGTCGCCGCCGCTTCGGCGAAGGCCGCGACCTCGATAATTCCCATCGTCTTCACCGCGGTTCGCGATCCGGTGCAGGACGGGCTCGTCGCCAGCCTGAACCGGCCCGGCCGCAACATCACCGGCGTGTCGATCCTGGCCGAGGAGCTCGATGCCAAGCGGCTCGACCTCCTCCACGAGCTCGCGCCGTCGGCCGGACCGATCGGCGTCCTCATCAACGCCAGCAATCCCACCTCGGAGGCCCAGCGCGGAGCCCTGCAGGCAGCCGCGCGGGCGCTCGATCGCTCCCTCGTCATCCGGCTTCCCGGCAAGGCCGAGGAGATCGATCTCGCGTTCGAGGAATTCTCCGCCGCCGGCGCAACCGGCGTCATCGCCGCCTCCGATCCCTGGTTCACCAGTCAGCGATGGCGGATCGTGGAGCAGGCGACGAAGCATCGCCTGCCCGGCATCTACCAATGGAGACAGTTCGTCGAAGCCGGCGGCCTGGCGAGCTACGGCCCCAGCTTCAACGAAGCTTATCGCCTGGCCGGCACACTCGCCGGTCGGGTGCTGCGCGGCGAGTCCCCTGCCACGATTCCCGTGCTGCGGCCGACCCGCTTCGAATTCGTGGTCAACCTCAAGGCCGCCCGTACCCTCGGCCTGACCGTGCCGCCGCTGGTCCTGGCGCGCGCCGACGAGGTCATCGAGTGAAACGACGCGCGCTTCTCTCCGCGGCCGCCGCTGCGGTACCCGCGATCGCTCTCGCCCAGGGCGGCAGGATCTTCCGCGTCGGCGTGCTGGTTCCCGGCCAGCCCGAACCCTTCTGGACCATATTCCGCGACACGCTGAAGGAGCTGGGCTACGTCGAGGGCACCAACATCCGCTTCGAATTCCGCTCCGCCGAGTTCCAGATCGCGCGTCTCGACGCGCTGGCCGCAGAGCTCGTGGAATTGAAGGTGGATGCCATCGTGGCCGTGCAGACTCCGTCGGCTCTCGCCGCGAAGAAGGCGACCCGCACCATTCCCGTCGTGCTCGCCGGGGTGGGCGACGCCGTGGCGACCGGCCTCGTTACAAGCCTGGCGAGGCCCGAAGCCAACCTGACCGGCGTCTCGACCGCGACAGCCGAGCTCGCGGGCAAGAGCGTCGAGCTCCTGAAGGAGATCCTGCCGGCGGCACGTCGCATGGCGGCCATCGCCAACGCCCCCGATCCGTTCCACAAGCCGTTCCTCGAGCAGCTCGGGAAGGCCGGATCCCAGGCCGGCGTCGCGATCGATCGCATCATGATCGACCGCGAGTCCGATCTTGAGCCGTCGTTCGGCCGACTCGCTGACGTCGATGCCGTGATTGTCCAGCCAAGCCTGTCGGTGAAGCTCACCTCCGACCTGGCCCTCAAGCATCGCCTGCCCTCGGCCTCCGCGTCGCGCCGATTCACCGATGCCGGCGGCCTGCTGAGCTATGCCGCCGATATCCAACAGCTCTATCGCGACGCCGCCCTCTACCTCGACAAGATCCTGAAGGGCGCCAGGCCGGGCGACCTGCCCGTGCAGGGACCAGTGAAGATCGAGATGATCGTCAACCTCAAGACCGCCCGCACCCTGAACGTTGCCGTGCCGCAATCCATCCTGATCCGCGCCGACGAGGTGATCGAGTGAGGCGGCGTTTCCTCCTGTCGGCGCCCGCAATCCTCGCGGCTTCATTTGCGCGTGCGCAGGCACCGCGCCGGCCGGTCATCGGCGTGTTGATGGCGCGCGACGAGCATTTTTTTGCGGACCTGCTGCGCGCCGGCATGCAGGAGCGAGGCTGGGCCGAGGGTTCCTATTCGCTTCTGACACGCTCGACCGGCGGGTCGATCGAGCGTCTGCAGGTGCTCGCTGCGGAGCTGGTCGCGGCCAACGTCGATGTCATTCTGGCGTTCCAGACACCGGCGGCGCTGGCCATCAAGCGCGCAACAACGACCATTCCCACCGTCGTGTCGACCGGCGACCCTGTCAGTGCCGGCGTCGTCGACAGCCTGGCGCGCCCGGGCGGCAACATCACGGGCGTCGATGGTGCCACCGGTGCACTCGGCGCCAAGCGGGTCGAGCTCATGCGCGAGATCCTGCCGTCGACAAAGCGTGTCGCGGTCCTTCTCAATCCCGCGGACCCGTTCAACAAGCCGTTCCTGGCGCAGATCCAGGCTTCCGCTGCAACGCTGGCGATCGAGGTCGATCCTGTCGCCGCCGCGAGCGCCGACCTCGATCCCGCCTTTGCCGAGCTGCAGGCGCGTCGGCCTGACGCCGTCATCGTCCAGCCCAGCCTGCCGCTCGCGGCCATCGCCGTTCGGTTGCGCGCGATGAGGCTACCCTCCATTTCGGGGGGCCGCTTCTACGCCGAATCGGGCGGCCTCATGTCGATCGGCGGCAATCTCGCCGAGGTCTATCGCCTGCTGGCCTTCTGCCTTACGCAGGTGCTGAAGGGAACGCCGCCGCGCGATATCCCGGTGATGCAGCCGACGCAGTTCGACCTGATCGTGAACCTCGCCACGGCCAAAACGATCGGCCTCTCCTTGCCGCCCGCCCTGGTGCAGCGCGCCGACGAGGTGATCGAGTGAAGGCGCGGTCTTCTCTGAGGCGCCGCGGCCTGTTCGCCAAGTACTTCCTGTCGCTGGTCGGCATCGTCACGCTAGTCATGCTGGTCAACGGCGCTCTCGATATGTGGTTCGCCTACGGCACGGCGCGGCAGGCGCTGGGCAGGTTGCAGCAGGAGCAGGCCAACAGCGCCGCCGACAAGGTCGGCCAGTTCATCAACGAGATCGAGCGGCAGATCGGCTGGACGACCCATCCGCAATGGGCCACCGCGCCGGTCGACCAGCGGCGTTTCGACTTCATCCGCCTGCAGCGCCAGGTCCCGGCGATCACCGAGCTGACCCAGATCGACGGCGCCGGCCGCGAGCAGCTCAAGGTCTCGCGGCTGGCCATGGACGTGGTCGGTTCGAACGCCGACCTCTCGCAGGACCCCCGCTTCACCGAGGTCCAGAACAAGCGTGTCTGGTACAGCCCGGTCTACCTGCGCAAGGAATCCGAGCCCTACATGTCGATCTCGCTGGCACGCACCGGCCGGCGCTCAGGCGCCACCGCTGCCGAGGTCAACCTCAAGCTGATCTGGGACGTCGTCAGCGCCATCAAGGCCGGCGAGAAGGGCTATGCCTATGTCGTCGACCGCGACGGCCGGCTGATCGCCCATCCCGACATCAGCCTCGTGCTGCGCAACACCAACCTCAGCAAGCTCGAGCAGGTTCACGCGGCCCTCGAGGATCTACGCGACGGCAAGCCCGTGACCGGCGACAGCGCGCGCTTCGGCGAGGCACTCGACGGTACACCCGTCCTGTCATCCGTCGCCGCCATCCCGACCCTAGGGTGGCTGGTCTTCGTCGAGCAGCCGACGAGCGAAGCTCTGCAGCCGCTCTACACCTCGCTCTGGCAGACCGTGGCCCTGCTGCTGCTCGGCCTCCTCACCGCCGCGCTGGCTGCGTGGTTCCTGTCGCGGCGCATGACCGCCCCCATCCAGGCCCTGTCGGCCAGCGCCGCCCGCCTGGGCAGCGGCGATCTCGGCCACCGGATCGAAGTCAGGACCGGGGACGAGGTCGAAGCGCTCGCGACCAACTTCAACCGCATGGCCGGTCAGCTTCAGGAAAGCTATGCCGACCTCGAGCAGAAGGTAGAAAGACGGACCGCCGAGCTCAGCGAGTCGCTGGAACAGCAGACCGCTACTGCCGATGTTCTGCGTGTCATCTCGCAGTCACCCACCGTAGTCCATCCGGTGTTCGACGTCGTCGTCAAGGCGGCTGTCCGACTGTGTGGCGCGCAAGATGCACTGGTCGTCATGCGCGACGGATCGGAAGTCGTGTTCGAAGCCCACGAAGGACCTGTCGGCGGCGCCCGCGGTGCCCGGTGGCCCCTCGACCGGGAAAACGTGATGGGGCGCGCAATAATCGAGAATCGGATCGTTCACGTTCCCGACACCACGGCCCTCGGGCCAGGCGAGTTCACCAGGACGCAACAGGGGACGGTCCTGTATGGCTTCAAGGCAATTGTCGCCGCGCCGCTGATACGCGAGGGCAGCGCGATCGGCGCCCTCCTGCTGCGCAAACCGGAACCTGGACCGTTCACGCTCCGCCAGATCGAGCTGCTCGAGACCTTCGCCGCCCAGGCCGTCATCGCCATCGAGAACGTCCGCCTGTTCACGGAGATCAAGGAAAAGAGCCGTCAGCTCGAGATCGCGAGCCAGCACAAGTCTCAGTTCCTTGCCAACATGAGCCACGAGCTGCGTACGCCGCTCAACGCCATCCTCGGCTACACCGAGATGATGGCCGACGGCCTTTACGGCGACATCGGCACCAAGGCGCAGGGCGTGCTCGAGCGCGTGCAGTCGAACGGCAAGCACCTGCTCGGCCTGATCAACGACGTGCTCGACCTTTCCAAGATCGAGGCCGGCCAGCTCGTGCTGGCGCACGAACCCTACAGCGTCGCCGACATGGTCAACACTGTGGTGGCGGCCACCGAGTCGCTGGCCCGCGCCAAGGGCATCGGGCTCACCACCGCGGTCGCTTCCGGCCTGCCGACAGGCAAGGGCGATGCGCGGCGGCTGTCGCAGGTGCTGCTCAACCTCGTGGGCAACGCCATCAAGTTCACCGACCGGGGGTCGGTCGAAATCCGCGCCTCCCAGGCCGGCAGCGCGTTCGAGCTGGGCGTGGTCGACACCGGTCTCGGCATCAAGCCGGAGGACCAGGGTCGCATCTTCGACGAGTTCCAGCAGGTCGACGACACCAGCACGCGCAAGAAGGGCGGCACCGGTCTCGGCCTCTCGATCTCGCGCAAGATCGTCGAGCTGCACGGCGGCCGTATCGCGGTCCACTCCACGGTCGGGCAAGGCTCGACCTTCACCGTCACCATCCCCATCGACGCGCCCGGCGCGAAGGATGCCGCATGAGCAAGAAGATCCTCATCGTCGAAGACACCGAGGACAACCGCCAGATCCTGCGCGACCTGCTGGGCATGGCAGGCTACACGCTGATCGAGGCCGGCGACGGCGCCGAGGGCGTCGCCAAGGCGGCCGAGCACCGGCCCGACCTGATCCTGATGGATATCCAGATGCCGGTGATGGACGGCTACGAGGCGACGCGGCGCATCAAGGCCGATCCGGCCCTGAAGTCGATCCCCGTCGTCGCGGTGACCTCCTATGCGCTGTCGGGCGACGAGGCCAAGACTCGCGAGGCAGGCTGCGACGCCTACATCGCCAAGCCCTACAGCCCACGGCAGATGCTGGCGAAGGTCCGCGAGATCCTGGGCGAGTAGGCGAGATGCGCGATCCTGCCCGCATCCTGGTGGTCGACGACGTCGCCGACAATGTCGAGATCCTGCGCATGCGCCTCGACAGCCTGGGCTACGAAGTCGTCGTCGCAACCGACGGCGAGGAAGCGCTCGCCGCGGTCAAGGCGGACCTGCCCGATCTCATCCTGCTCGACATCATGATGCCCAGGATCGACGGGCTCGAAGTCCTGCGCCGCCTCAAGGCCGACACGTCGCTGCCCTTCATTCCCGTCGTGCTCGTCACCGCCAAGGCGACGCCCAAGGACGTCATCGCCGGGCTCGACGCCGGCGGCGACGACTACCTGACCAAGCCGGTCGACCACGGTGCGCTGGTCGCCCGCGTCCGCGCCATGCTGCGCATCAAGGCGCTGCACGACCAGCTTGCGATCCTCAACCAGGGCCTCGAGAGCAAGGTCGCCGAGCAGGTCGGAGAGCTCGAGCGGGTCAACCGGCTGCGGCGGTTCATGGCACCGCAACTTGCCCAGGCAATCGTGTCGGCCGGCGACGAGAAGGTCCTCGAGAACCACCGCCGGGAGATCGTGGCGCTCTTCTGCGACCTGCGCGGTTTCACCTCCTTCTCCGAAACAGCGGAGCCCGAGGACATCATGACCCTGCTGGCGGAGTATCACGGCGCGCTGGGCCCGCTGATCCGCAAGTACGAAGGCACGCTCGACCGCTTCACCGGCGACGGCATGCTGGTGTTCTTCAACGATCCGCTGCCCTGTCCCGATGCGCCGCAGCGCGCCGCGCGACTCGCCGTCGAGATGCGCGACGCGGTGAAGGCGCTCGTTTCCCAGTGGACGAAGCGCGGCCACCGGCTGGGCTTCGGCATCGGCATGGCGCAGGGCTATGCCACGCTGGGACGCATCGGCTTCGAGGACCGCTTCGACTACACCGCAATCGGCGCCGTCGTGAACCTCGCCGCCCGCCTCTGCGGCGAGGCCGCCGACGGGCAGATCCTGGTCAGCGGTCGCCTCGCGGCCGGCATCGAGGGCACCGCCGCGATCGAGGATCTCGGCGAGCGCGAGGTCCGCGGCATGGCGCGACCCGTCGCCATCGCCAACATCGACCGCCTGATCGCGGGCTGAACCCTACTCGAACAGCTCGTCCGCACGCGCGACCAGGGCCGGCGGCAGCACCAGGCCGATGGCCCGGGCCGTCCGCAGGTTGATCGCCAGCTCGACCGTCGTCGGCAGCTCGATCGGCAGGTCGCCCGCGGGGGCTCCCTTCAGGATGCGGTCGACATAGGCGGCAATGCGCTGCCAAAGACGGTCCAGGCTCGGCCCGTAGGCCATCAACCCGCCATCACGCACCTGGTCGGGCCATTCGTAGATCGCCGGCAGCCGGGCGGTCTCGGCAAGGCGGATGATGACGGCGCGATCGCGCACGAAGAAGGTATGCGCCGCCACCAGCACGGCATCAGTGCGACCCAGGTTGGCGAAGGCCGTCTCGTAGGATCCGGGCGCCGCCTCGGCCAGCACGAGCTCGAGGGACAGCGCCCGTGCTGCGGTCCTGACTTCTTCTACTTGCCGGGAGACGTTGGGGTCGTGGGGCACCAGCATCCCCAGCCGACGAAGATGCGGCACGGCTTCCCTCAGCAGTTCGATCTTCTTCGCCGCCAGCGTTCCCTCGGACGAGATCATGACGCCCGTGATGTTGCGGCCCGGACGCGCAAGGCTGGTCGCCAGCCCAGCGGCCACGGGATCGAAGTTGCCGAACATGACCAGCGGCACGCCGGGCGACACCTCGCGCATCGCCCGAGTGGCGGCCGCACCGACCGCTATGACGACATCGGGCTTCGTCGCGGCGATCTCCCGCGCGAGCACAGGAATGCGACCCAGATCGCCGTCGGCGAACCGATAGTCGATCACGAGGTTCTGGCCCGGAACGTAGCCCAATCCCCGCAAGGCCGGCTCGAAATGGTCCCAGTCGATCTGCGCCGACGGACGCAGGACGCTGACGCGCGGCGTGCTGCCCGAGGATTGTGCCCGTGCCGTGCCGGCAAGAGCCACGGCCACCAGCGACGCCGAAACCATCCTGCGGGTGGGAAGGCTGCTCATGCCCGTCATCTTGGCAGGGAGGTTTCCCGAGTTCCACGAAAGGGCGCCTCCGAATCGCCCAAATCAGAGGAGCGGACCCGGGCAACCTCGTCCAAAAACCGGGCGTTTGACTCCCGACAGCCCGAGAACCGCAGGAGGACCGCATGAGCGACTACGATCCGAACCTCGGCCGCACCCCTGGCGGCCCCAACCGCTACGGCCAGTACGAATACCGCGACCCCAGCGAGGACGGCCGCTCCGGCATCGCCCTTCTGGCGGTGCTGGCGGGTGTCGCCCTGGTGGGCGGCTTCCTCTACTTCGCCAATCCGCAGAACAACACCGGCATCGAACAGGCGCAGGCCCCGGCCGCCCGGGAGCAGACGCTCCAGCGGTCGCCTACCGATGCCTCCAACAATCCGGGCCCGATCGCGCCCACCACGACGCCTCCGGGCACGACCGCCACGCCGCCGGGTCCGGCCGATACCGCACCCATGGCGCCGCGTAACCAGGAGTAGCGGCCATGCCGGATTATGATCCTCGGACGGATCCGAAGCTCGATCCGACGTTGGCCCCCGACGCCAACCGCCGGACTTACGAAGAGGCGGTGTTGCAGCCCAATGCGCCAAGCAAAGGCCTCTACCTGGTGGTCGGCGTCGTTGCCGCCATCGTGGCGGCGGTAGGCTTGATGTTCTTCTCCGGACCGACCAGCGACCGCAGCGACATGGCCCGCAGTCCCGATCCGGCGACCATCAACGCGCCGGACCAGGGCGCGCGGACGCCGACCATCCCGGCCCGGCCGGCCGAGCGTCCCCAGGAGTAGCTCCCGGCCGAAGGCAAAAAAGAGCCCGATCGCGAGTTCCGCGATCGGGCGCACAGGCCTTTATTCTCTGCCCTTCCCGAGTAGCACGGCGCGGACTCACCGCGCCTGATTCATTCCTGCAGACCTGCAATGCGCGTTCTCGTCACCCGTCCGGCACCGATGGTCAGGCGCCAGGGGATGGGGGACGCACGCCCCATCGCCGCGCCGTGCTGCGCCAGACAGGTCTGGAACGCCGGATCGAACAGATCGTCATTGTCGGTCGCAACCTTGCAGGGGCCGGGCGGCGGCATGCCGGGTTGTGGCACCGTCGCGCCGTAGTCGATCAGGCCGGCGGCATCGATATAGCGCGCGACGTTGCCGCGCTGTCGGCCGACCGTCAGCAGCGACTCGACGCTGGACCGCAGGAGCTGGTCGGTGGCGATCGAGGCGGTGCGCTGGGCCACGCTCAACAGGTCCAGTCCCGTCCTGCCGGTGCAGTCGCGCCCGACCTTCATGTCGCCGCTCACCACGATGGTGACGTCGAGCCGCTTGCCCTGGAGCGCCGCCAAAAGCTCGCGCGTGAAGAAGACGTGCAGGCGGACGCCGCCGTCGACGTACATGTTGTTGTCGATGAACTCGGGCGGGAAGCCGATCGGCAGGGCCGCCGAGGCCATGATGGCGGCGATCATGCGCTGCCGGCGCTGCGCCATGGTCATGTCCTTGCGCGCGGCGATCGCCGTCAGGTCGAACACCTCGGGCACGCCGCTGTCGAGGTTGGTCGCCATGACGGCGAGTGTCCGCTTCTCGTTCTCCGCCGCGATGGCCTCGACCATCTCCTCGTCGAGGATCTCCTCGACCTTTCGCCGGAGCGGCGCGTTGTCGTAGAGCGACGTCGCCGTCAGCAGCGAAAGCGGGCCGCGCGAGGTGAACACGTCCTTGTTGCCGAGGTTGGAATAGAGCGAGCGCAGCTTGGCCATGCGCGCCGGGTCGCCGAGGAAGATCACCGGCGCCACCATCGAGCCCGTGCTGACGCCGGTCACCACGTCGAACTTCGGCCGGGGCTCGGTGCCGTTCTCGCCCCAGCCCTCGAGAAAGCCCGCCGAGAAAGCGCCCCAGGCGCCGCCGGCCGAGACGGAGAGGATGCGCGTCGGCGGCTCGACCACGACGGGACGCGGTATCGTCGGCCGTTCGACCGCCGCCCGCGTGTCCGCCTGCTGCGCGACCTTGGCGCGGAAGGCCTCGTTGCGCGCCGAGGCAGCCGGCGCCGGCGGGGCAGGCGTCGCCGGAGCCATCGCTGCCGGCGGCAGGGTGCGCTGGGCGTCGATGACGCTCTGGTAGATGTCGGGCCAAGGATAGGGCGTGCGGCCTGCGGTGGCGATCGACCGGCAGACCTCGCCCTGCAGGGCCTCCGGCCGCGGCGCGCCGCAGGCACTCAAGGCCATACCCAGGACAACGAACGATACCAGCACGCGGACATGGACAACCATGGTGGCCTCTCCCCCGAGGTGCTGCGCGAAGTCTGCAAACGGCAACGGCCAGGCGTCTAGGCCCGGCCGCGCACATCTGAACGCCGTCTTGCGATGACTATTTCTTCTGCGCCGCCGCGGCGATCGAGGCCGCGACCTCGCCCGCCATCCTGAATTGCGGATCGAGCGACGAGATGCCGTGACGTTTGGCGATCCAGGCGAAATCGGTCCAGGCGATCATCACCTTTCCCGGTGCCTCGAGGTAGACCAGCATGCGCACCGGCCAGTCGAGGCCGGCCTGGGGGTTGGCGCCCAGGAACTGGGTGCCGAGCGGCGGGTTGCCGAACAGCAGCAGCTTCGAAGGCTTGATGCCCGGCACGCCGGACACCGCGGCGAGCCCGCCCTGGTCGACCACGCCGAAGAACATGATGCCCTTGGCGGCGATGTCCTTCTGCAGGCGCTCGACGGTCTCGACGATGCCGTAGGCCGAGGGCACGGTGATGATGCCGGCGGCGTTGGCGGCGGCGGCGGGCGGAAGCTCGGCACGCACGGCGGCGGTCTGGGCGCCGCCGAGCATCAGGGAAAAGGCGAGCAGGGCCGACGCGCAGGCCTGGGCAAGACAAGAAGACATGAGTGGCTCCGTGGGTTGGGTTGCGATGACCGGAAACTGACCGCACCGGTCGCCGGCCTGAAATGCCGTTGCCCTATCGAGTCGATGCCGAATGCGCACGATCACTGCCTGATCACGCCGGGACGCGCTCGGGCGGGCCTAGTTTCTCCTGTCCGAAACCATCCGCGAGGCGTCCCCATGGGTGTCCAGGCTCTCCTTCCTGCCGAGGCGCGGCAGACCCTGCGCTCGTTCCTGCCGCAGTCGCTGCTGAACTGGCGCGAGGCCCGCTTCTACGGTCGCTACGGCGAGGTCGAGCTGCATCTGCTGGAGTTCCTGTGCCGGCGCGACGCCGACGCCATCGATGTCGGCGCCAACGACGGGTCCTACGTCCACTATCTCCGCCGCCATGCGCGCAAGGTCATCGCCTTCGAGCCGATGCCGGCGCTGGCCCGCGCCCTGCGCGACAAGTTCCCCGGCAACGACGTGTCGGTCGAGCAGGTGGCGCTTTCCGATCGCGAGGGCACGGTCGAGCTGCACATGCCGGTGGTCGACGGCGTGGTGGTGACGGGCTGCTCGACCATTTCGTCCGAGGCCTCGGAGACCTACCCGGCCAGCCGCGCCATAGAGGTGCCGATGGACCGCCTCGACGCCGTCTACAAGGGCCGCGTCGGCTTCATCAAGATCGACGTCGAGGGCCATGAGCAGGCGGTGCTCGACGGCGCCGTGCAGACCATCCGCCGTTGCCGTCCGCGCCTGCTGGTCGAGGTCGACGACCGCCTCTCGCCGGGCGGGCTGGCCCGCGCCCGCGCCTACTTCGACCGGCTGGGCTACACCGGTCACTTCGTGCGTCAGGGCAAGCTCGAGCCGATCGCGGCCTTCTCGATCGAGGAGATGCAGCGGCCCGACAGGCTGCCCGATCTCACCGCGCCGCTCACGGCGCGCAAGCGCTTCGGCAGCTACATCTACAACTTCATCTTCCTGCCGGCCGACGAGCCCGCCAGCACCATGGACCGCATCTCGGCCCGGCTGGCGACGCTCTGAGGCGGCACGACCTTCGCGATCGCATCGACCAGGCGACGGCCGAGGCGGGGCCAGTCGAAGGCGTCGATGCAGGCGGCCCAGGCGCGTTCGTGACGGGCATTGAGCGTCGCGTGGTCGTCGATCAGGGCGATCACGCCGTCGGCCAGCGCCTCGTGGCTGTCGAAGTGGCCGACGCTCTCGCCGTCGACGAGCGGCATCGCGGGCAGCGCGATCCGCATGGCGCAGATCGGCAGCCGGTTGAAGACATAGTCCAGCCCCTTCAGCTTGAAGCCGCCCAGCAGGTCGGGCACCAGCGCGACCCGCGCCGCCGCCATGTAGGGCCGCACGTCCGCGACCGGGCCGGTGAAGGTGACGCCCGGGAAGCGCCGGCGCAGGCCCTCGATGTAGTCGGGCGCGGCCGTGCCCACGATCTGCAGGTCGACGCGCGCCGCCGCAAAGCGCGGCGCCGCCACCTCGAGGAACTTCTCCAGGCTGATGCGCTTGGGCGGCCAGTCGTAGCTGCCCACCAGCACGGCGCGTCGCGGCACGCTTTCATCGATGGTGCGCGCCTCCACCCGCGGACCGTCGTAGCCCGGCGGCAGGAACAGCACGGGCTCGCGCTTCATCGCCTCGAAGGTCGCGACATCCTCCGGCGTGTTGGACGTCACGAGCCGCGAGACGGCCACCAGCCGGCGCTCGAGCAGTGCCACCTTGAGCGTGTCGACGCCGCGATAAAGACGCCGCAGCCCGCTCGCGGCCCCGGCGATGCGGCGTGCCACGGTGGTCTCGTGATTGTGCGCGATGTGGACCAGCGCCGGCGGACGATCGGCCAGTCGGCAGTGATGCAGCACCGGCTCCAGCGCCCAGCCGCCCGAAATGCTGTCGAAGACGATGGCATCCCAGTCGTGGCGCAACAGGACGCGATCGAGCGCGGCCCGCGCCTGGTCCGAATACGCATAGATCGCGACGTCGGGCAGCGGCGAGAGGAACTTGGCGCCGAGCGAATGGGCGACCCGGGGATAGAGAGTCCAGCGAAGGCCGGGCGCATTCTCGGGCGACGCGTCTTTCTCCTGGCGCGACAGGCCGATCACATGGAGCTCGGCGCCGGCTGCCGCGGCCGAGCGGATCAGGCCCTTCGAGTAGATGAGCTGGCCGTTGGTCGGCGGATCGGGATCGGCGAGGGTCAGCCAGAGCAAGCGCATGCAGCGACGATGGGCGTGCACCGAACGGCCAGCCAGTGATCAAGGCGTGACGAGCTGGAGTGAGGCTTTTCAGCAACAGGCCGCAGCGCCCGCCTCGGATCACAGAGTGGCCACTGGCTCTGCATACCGTGCGCAAGGTCAGATGGAGACGGCCGACGGAACAGGGGTGTGACGGCGGCCGGACTCGGGGGGCTCATGCCGTAGTGGAGGTTTTCTATGTCTCTGTCCGAACCTGTGGTGCCGTCGTCGAGTGGGGTCGACGTCGCACCTGCAGCCGACGAGGACGACTTCATTTGCAACACATCGGAGACCCTGTTTGTCGCGATCGAGAAGTGCCTGGACAACGGCTTGGGCACCTGCCTCGTCGTCGAGGGAGAGCGGCTGGTGGGCCGCATCTGCCTCGACGACATCGCGCGCGCCGTGCGCGACGGCGCGCTGCTCAACCCGGGGCTCGACCATTTCATGGCGACCTTCGCCGACCAGAGGCGCAACGACATCTCGCTGGAGAAGGATGTCCTGCGCCCGGTGGTGGCGGATGACGGCCGCCTGCTGGGCGTCACCATCGACCGCTCCGCCCAGTTCGTGCAGATCGCGCGGCCCGACATGAGCCACGACGAGTTCCGCTCGGTGCTCGACGCCTTCCTCTCGTCCTGGATCTCCAGCAAGGGTCCGTACGTCGAGAAGTTCGAGACCGAGTTCCGCACCTTCGTCGGTGCGCAGCACGGCATCGCCGTCTCCAACGGCACGGTGGCCCTGCACCTGGCGCTGGTGGCGCTGGGCATCGGGCCGGACGACGAGGTGATCGTGCCGGACCTCACTTTCGCAGCCACCATCAACGCCGTGCTCTACTGCGGCGCCACGCCGGTGATCGTCGACGTCGACCCCGAGACCTGGTGCATGGGTCTCGCGGACGTGAAGGCCGCCTGCACGCCGAGGACCCGGGCGATCATCCCCGTGCATCTCTACGGGCGGCCGGCGGAGATCGGGCCGATCGTGCGCTTCGCCCGGGCGCGCGGCATCTTCGTGGTCGAGGACTGCGCCGAGGCGCACGGCGCGCGCTACGAGAACCGCCCGGTCGGCCAGTTCGGCGATGTCGGCTGCTTCTCCTTCTACGCCAACAAGATCGTGACCACGGGCGAGGGCGGCATGTGCCTGACCAGCGACCCCGAGATCGCGCAGTCGCTGCGCGTGCTGCGCGACCACGGCATCACGCCCAACCGCTCCTACTGGCACGAGCGGGTCGGCTTCAACTACCGCATCACCAACCTGCAGGCCGCGATCGGCCAGTCGCAGCTCTGGCGCATCGACAGCATCCTGGCGCGCAACGCCACGATCGCCCGCCTGTACGAGAACGCCATGAACGACATCCCGGGGGTGCGCTTTCCGCCGCCGATGGACTCGCGCAGCTCGCCCGTCGTGTGGCTCGCCTGCGTGACCGTGCCCGAGGAAGCGCGCAACGAGATCCTGTCGCGGGCGCTGGAGGCCAAGCTCGAGATGCGTCCGTTCTTCCATTCGCTCTCCTCCCTGCCGCCTTACGAGAAATACGCCAGCCACTGCCCGCACAGCGCCCGCCTCGCCGCGACCGGCATCAACCTGCCGACGCAGCGCGCGGTCGACGAGCAGGTGGTCGGCCGCGTCGTCGAGGTGTTCCGCGCCGTCCTGATGTGAGGGCGGCGCGCCATGGAAAGCTTCTCCACCCTCATCGTCGGCGGCGGACCGGGCGGGCTCGGCCCGCTGATCGCCACCGCGCAGGCCGGCACGCTCGAAGACTGGCTCGACCGCGGTATCGCCCTGGTCGAGCGCACCGACCGGCTGGGCGGCAGCCTCGGCCGCTTCGGCATCGCCTCGGACTCGCTCGGCGGCTCCTACCTCGAATGCCTGGAGGCACCGACTCTCTCCGCACCGCTGCGGCCGCTGCGCGACCACCCGATCGCGCGCGAGATGGAGCTCCACCGCCACGGCTTCCCGCCGCTCGAGCTGGTCGACCGCTGGATGGGCCTGCTGGGCCGCGCGCTCGCCGCCATGATCGAGGACCATCCCGCCTCGCGCCTCCTGCGGCGCACCACCGCCACGCAGGTGCGCCTGCAGGCGGACGGCTCGGTGGCCCTCGACGTCGAGCATGACGGCGAGACCCGGACGCTCGGCGCGCCCGCCGCGGTGCTGGCGCTGGGCGGCCGGCAATCGTGGCGCGAGCGGCTGCTGGCGCCCGGCCTCTGCCTCGCCGACTGCCGGCTGCGCCACGTCATGCCCTCGGACCGGCTGCTGCAGACGGCGGGCCTCGACGAGGCCGACGCGATCCTCGCCGCCGCGGCGGGCCGGCGCATCCTGATCCTGGGCGGCTCGCACAGC